>NZ_JBQQBW010000094.1:0-26578 GCF_052245415.1 Streptomyces sp. 8N706
ACCTCCGCGATCGACCAGGCCATCGCCATTGCCGGTGCCTCCCTCGCCGGGCCGGTCTCTCCGGCCACACACATGACCGTAGAAGTTGCCGCAACGGAAAGCGCAAGCCCGAAGCCCTGTTGGACAGGCACCAGGGCCTGACCCGTCGGACAGGCCCTAGGCAGCAGGTCAGGAGCGAGGCGAGCCCTTCTTTGAGCGTCTGCAGGAACGTTGCGAGTAACCCATCGCCGCTGCCCACCCCAGGCTCACCGCGAAGCAACCGCGGTGAGCGGCCGTCACCCGTCCTGAGCAAGATTGAGGTCAGTGGTGTCCGGCGCCGCTGTGGTCGCTGTGCCCGGTGCCGGTGCCGGTGGTGGAGGTGTGCATGGTGAAGGCGGCGGTGCGGACCGTACCTTCATGCTTGAAGTCGAGGAAGAGCCGGTAGGCGCCGTTGCTGGGAGCGGTGGCCATGAAGGAGATGTCGGGGCCGGGTCTGGTGGTGCCGTCGCCGGGCTGGCCTTCGGGGTGTACGTGGAGGTAGGCGAGATCTCCGGAGGGCAGGACGACGAGGTGGCCGTAGGCGCCGAGGTAGGGCTCGAGGTCGGTGACAGGTGTGCCGTCCTTGGCCACGCTCAGCGTCAGTTCGCTCATCGAGCCGGCTGTGAGCGCGCCGTCCAGGGTGACGGTGTAGCCGTCGACCTCGGCCGTGGTCTTTTGAGTGGGCAGGTCCCGGGGCTGGTAGGAACCGGCGACCGCGAGGTCGGCGCCGAGGGTCAGGGCGTCGGCGCCCTTCTTGGCCGGGGTGAAGTCGGCGAACACGCGGTAGTCGCCTGCCGCGGGCAGGTCGACGGGGATGCTCCAGGTCCCGTCGGAGCCGAGCGTGGGGTGCACGTGGCGGAAGGTGTTGAGGTCGTGTGAGGCAAGAATGAGGTGCAGATCCTTGCCATGGGTCTTGGTGTAGTCGGTGACGGCCTTCCCCGTGTCGTCCTTGATGACGAAGCGCAGACAGGTTTCCTGGCCGGCCGTGATGCGCGGGGTCTTCAGGTCGAGGGTGTAGCCGTCCTGGGAGACCTGCAGTCCTCCCGGGAGCGCTGTGGCGTGTCCGGTGTGCTTGCCGCTGCTGTTGTTCATCGGCTCGTTCTCCTGGTGCGTGGCGTGCTGTGTCAACGTCAGCCCCGGTCCCGCCGTCGCGCCGGATGCCCCGCGCCCGAGGGCTCAGGCGGATCTGTGGCTGCCCCGCCTACGACCTGGCCCGCTGCCAGGGCAGCGAGCGCCCGGTGCGGTATTCGCGTCGTCGGCGGGGCGCGTGCAGCGATCGCCTCAATCATTCGAGCGCACGGTCGGGGTGAGGTGTGCGGGCGACCGCCGACGCCTGGGTCAAGCCGGGTGCTGGCCGCGCTCGCGCATTCCGGTGGCGAGCACCCCGAAGGCGAAGGCCAGGACGACGACCAAGAAGGCGATACCCAGGGCATCCTGAAGCCCACTGGCCAGACCGCTGTAACCCACGTCCACCCCAATCACCACATAGAAGAGGCCCGCGAGAACGGCGGCCCAGCCCAGCCAGCCGGCGACCAGACGACCAGCGAGAATCGCAGCCCCAAACAGCGCGAAGGTCAACCCGAGCAGGATGCGGAAATAGCTCTGGAACCCCCATTCGAGCCAGCGCACCGTCTCGGCACTGGCAAAGCGGATCGGCTTCTCCGCCCCGGACGCGCTGTCCCAGGCATCGACCGCCTCTTTCAGCCCCACGCCGTCAAGGCCCTGCAGAACGGCCCAGATCGCAGCGGTTGCAACGGTCGCCGCGGCCGCGAGATGCGCCGGCAGAGGAGCCCGGCCGGCACCTCGCATGGCGCGGTAAAGAACAAAACACCCAGCGCGGTGAGGACGCCAACGAACTGGCCAAGATGAACCGCAACCCAGGCGCCGCTGTCGGCGTACTCGGTAAAGATCGCCTGGTGGTCGTCTTCCTCTCCCGACGGGTGAAAAACTGCCGTCACTACGGCATTGAGAAGGAGGCCCACGACCATGAGCCCGCCAGCGATCCTCAACTGGCTGCCTCCCGAGTCGGCCGTCTCCGGCCCTCTTCGGGAGCCGATGTCTGGACTCATGAGCAGACCCCAGTCTCCTCGATTTCATCAGTCGACGTACTTGACGATCTCCAGACGCAGGTAAGACCGGCGTGCAGGTCCTGCAGCCGGTTCCCACCTCGTCGGAAGCGGCCACCGTACTGCGCCAGGTATCGTCGGCGATCTCATCACCGCTGCACCACTCACTCGAACGAGTCGGGCGATCCACCGGATGCTGCGACGCCCGGATGAAGCTGAGGAAGACGCCAGCGCCGTGTGCCTCGACGACCACAGCCGCGCCACCATCGGCTCCAAGACCTCCCGAAGGGAAGCCCTCGGCAGGCCCTGAACGAGGTCCTTGGCCCCGCGCCGAGCGACGCCGACGCCTGGCCCAGCCATACCCTGCGGTCCGCCGAGTTCTGCACCCGCACCGGAACGCCCACCGTTTGTGCGAGGGCTGGGCTCGCGTGCGCGGGGGTGGTCTCTCCCTGACTCTCGTGGCCTACGGCCCGTCAGCCGTCGCGGCCCGGGGGATGGTCCGCTTCCCATGGAACGGCCGACGCGTCGGGAACGACCCGACCCATGGAGATGGGAGGTTTGTCCGGCCCGGGGCTCGCTGTCGAGGGCGAGCTCCGCAACACCGGTTCCGGGTGCTACACGGTCTGGATCCAGTGGACGGCGGACATGACCGTGGGGCCGCCGTTCAAGATGGGTACGCAGTGCAGTGCCGGCTCAGTTCCGGTCCGCTTCGAGAAGCCGGGCGGTCTGGGGACGACCTGGGGTGAAGATCTGCCGCGACACCGAGACCCCGTACAGCGACTGCAGTCCCATCCAGTACCTGCGATAGGCGCCTCGCTGCCAGGAGCCTGGTCGGCGACACCCTGCGTCTGATCAGCCACTACGACGACCTGACGCTCCTGCCCCTACAGCACCGGTCAGGGGGACGCCCACGCCTCAACCTGGCGCGGGCGACGCCACCGTGCCCGACGGACCAGGACGGCGGCGCCGCTTCGCCGTCAGCTGCCCGCGATGACCGTCGTCGTCACCGTCACCGCGATGATCGCCGTCAGCGCGTCCTCCGCGGCCTTCACGACGTGGCGCACCGCCGTCGCGGACCACTGGCCGTGTGAGATCGATTCCATGGCCGCCTCGACCCGGCGTGCGTCGGCGTCCGGAAAGGCCAGGCGGTGCAGTTTCGCTCCGTGCAGCAGGGCCACCAGGCTCGCTGTACGCTCGTCCGGCGTCGCACCCCGGAGGACGACCGCGTCGAGGCGCTGCCGTACCGCCGTCTCCACTGAGCCGTCGGCCTCCGGATAGCGGCGCACGGGGAAGAGGCCGAGCACCTTCTTTTTCTCCTCCCGGACCAGCCCCTTCTCGATCAGGCCCGTGTTCGCCCGGGCCACCGCGTCCGTCTTCAGTTGGTTGATCCAGTCCTTGGTCCTGCCCGGCTGGTCCTTGCCGACGATGGCGGCGAGTGCGGTGTCGAGGGCGGGCTCGCCCAGCGGCGTCGCATCGACGACCGTGACCTTGTCGTCGGTCACGTCGATCCGGCCGGCCAGCGCGCATTCCACCAACGAGGCCGCGGAGATCGCCAGGGCCACCTTCGCCGACTCCTTCGCAGTGCCGGACTCGTCGTCCAGCGAGAGGAGCAGGAGCTGCTCGCCCAGCGTGGTAGGGGTTTCCGTGGGGGGTTTCATCGGTGTGTCCATTCCTTCAGTGTCCCGGTGGGGCCGGTCGTTGGTGATGAGGAGTTCTGTACCGCCGTTCTTCTGTGACGCCGTTCCCCGTACTGCCGTTCCCCGCACTGTCGCTCCGCCGGCCACCTGGTCGACGAACCCCGACCGCCTCGACGACCACAAACTGCGCGCTATCGCCGAGGCCCAAGCTGCCGGCCTGGTACGCCAGGAAGACCCGTTCGGCGTGATGGCCATGCATATTGCCATCTCCATGACGTGATCACCGGTCAGCAATGTCTACGCGGCGATCGCACAGGAACCCCCCGAACTGCACGAGCGGCGTCGCGCCCTGCTCCGCGAGAGTGTTCACCGCGCCATGACGGCCGACTAATCGCCCCGTCCAGTCATCTGCGTGCCTTGACTTCGCGGGCCAGGCCATCGGCAGCACCATGCTCCGCGTCGCCGGATCACTCATCACCAACCAGGTCCGCACCTACGACCTGCTGCGGATGTTCCGCCGCGAGGGCCACCCCACCCCGCTGGGGCAGGCATGCGCCGAGTACGGCCCCCGCATCCGACAAGACCATGCACCTGCTCGCCCTGGTCGACCCGGTCGACGACACGACGCCTACCGCCGGCTGATGAACCGACAGCTCACCGTCCAGGAGTCCCGCCACCGCCTGGCCCGCGCTGCGCGATCTGCCACGGCGGCCGCGGCCAGATCCGCCGGGCGTATCGCGAGGGCCAGGAAGAAGCAGCTCGCCGCCCTCGGCCTGGTCCTCAACGCCGTGGTCCTGTGGAATACGCGCTACCTGGACGCCGCTGTCGCCCAGCTCCGCGCCGAGGGCCACGAGATCAAGGACGAGGACGTCGCCAGGCTCTCCCCGCTCAAGGACCGGCACATCAACTTCCTGGGCCGCTACCAGTTCAACATCAAAGCCAGCGGCCCCGGCCCGGGCCTGCGCCCGCTGCGCGACCCGGACGCCCCCGAGTAGCGAGACCGCGGACGAACGCGGACGAGGACCGCGACCTCCTCGCGCCGCAGCCCCGGGACCCGGCGCCGGCCGCTGGTGGGCAGCCCGGCCTGCTCCGGGGTGTTCTCGGCGCGCCCGGGTGGCGAGGAAGTCCCGGACCTCGGAGCGGTTGTCGGGTCGCTGGTCCATGCCCTCCACGGTAGGCGCGAGCCGCAGGTAAGGGAGGTGGAGCTTGTACCCCCATAAACGCCAGCTTCCTGGCCAGTGAGGGAGCCGGTTGCCTGGGATGCACACCCGCACTCACGACTCTCGTTACGCCCTCCCGGTGGGCTCGGCGGTGGGACGGCCGAGGGCCAAGGAAGCCACGGGCGTTTCCGTGGCTTCCTGATCTCGTGCGAATCGGCGCAGGCAGGCGCCAACACACCAGACAAGGAGACGCACACATGCGTGGAGTGGTGATGTACACGGCCGGCGACGTCCGAGTGGAGGAGCGCGAGGATCCGAAGATCATCGAGCCCACCGACGCCATCGTCCGGTTGACCACGACCTGCGTCTGCGGGTCGGACCTGTGGCCCTACCGCGGGGTCGAGCCCGCCGACCACCAAGTCATGGGGCACGAGTACGTGGGCGTCGTCGAGGAAGTCGGCTCCGAGGTGAAGAACGTCAAGGTCGGTGACTTCGTCGTCGGCTCGTTCGTCATCTCCGACAACACTTGCGAGATCTGCCGCTCGGGCTACCAGTCCGGCTGCGTGCACCGGGAATTCGTGGCGCAGACGGTCGGCACCCAGGCCGAGAAGGCCCGCATCCCCCACGCGGACGGCACTCTGGTGGCCACGCCGGGGCAGCCCGATCCGGAGCTGATCCCGTCGCTGCTGGCCGCCTCCGACGTGCTCGGCACCGGCTGGTACGGGGCCGTCGCAGCCCAGGCCGGCCCCGGCAAGACGGTCGCGGTGGTCGGCGACGGCGCCGTCGGCCTGATGGCTGTCCTTGCCGCCAAGCAGCTGGGCGCGGAGCGGATCATCGCGATGTCCCGCCACCCCCAGCGGCAGGAGCTGGCCCGCTTCTACGGCGCGACCGACATCGTCACCGAGCGCGGTGACGCGGGCGTGGCGAAGATCAAGGAACTCACGGGCGGGCTCGGCGCGCACTCGGTGGTCGAGGCCGTCGGGACCCAGAAGGCCACCATGCAGGCGATCGGCGCCACCCGGCCGGGCGGGCACATGGGCTTCGTCGGCGTCAACTATGACGTCACGATCCAGGGCATCGACCTGTTCTTCGCCGGCATCCACGTGGAGGGCGGCCCCGCCCCGGTGCGCCGGTTCCTGCCCGAGCTGATCCAGCTCATCTGGGACCGCAAGATCGACCCCGGCAAGGTCTTCGACCTCACCCTCCCCCTCGACCAGGCAGCAGAGGGTTACAAGGCCATGGACGAGCGCCGCGCCACCAAGGTGCTCCTCACCCTCTGACGCGCCTGCCCATGACCTTCGGGGGTCGCTCCGCACCCCAGCGGGCGGAGCGACCCCGAGGGCGCTTGTCCGCCTCCCCCCTCCTCGGCAGAGCCACGGCGTCGGTAGGATCAATGGAACCGTGGTTGGCGCTGAGATTGATCTTGATGCCGGTCCGACTGCCGGCCTTCTGCGGGCTGCTCCGGGCTGGCGCCGGCTGCCGCGCGATAGTCCGAGAATGCGGTCGGGGCCCCAGCCTCGACGCTGCGAGCCCGTCTTGACACGTAGACAGGTAGACAGCAGCCTCAAGTTCGGACAGATCTGGGCAGTCGGACCTCCGTGCTCTCTCAGCCGGCGTGAAGGATCCGAAAGCGATCGGGTTCCGCCGGATCTCGATCAACGACTTGGATTGGCGTCCAAGCCCATTGCCAAACGCTGATGCCTGGCGTGCGGGAGAACTGGATCTGCCCTCGGGTGCCTTCGACTGCAACGCGCGGCCAGGATGGGGCAGTGCGCGCCCGGTCCGCGCCGTGAGAACGCAGCACATCGGCGAGGACGGCGACCGTGTCGTAGCCCTCGAAGGCGACGAAGGAGGGCGCTTCGGCCAGCCGGCCGCGGAGGGCCGTCTCGACTCGTGCACCGAGTGGGCTGAGGCGCTCGGGCAGGTAGCGCAGGAACGGGATCGCGGCGCTGTCGTCGCCCAGCAACGTCGCCCATTCGGCGAACTCCGGTTGCCCGGCCGGAGCACCAATCATGATCTCGGCGAGACGCTGGTCGCGGCGGACAGACTTGACGATCGACACTGCCGGCTCCGGGTGGCCGACGAGAAGAAGGAGGGCTGTCGCGCGATGGTCGACGAGTTCGTCGCACACCGCCGTGGGGGCGAGCGCGCGCATGTCGAGTTCGATGACGGTGCCGCCGCGTGGAGCGAGGTAGTCCCGCAGAATGCGGGCCCCAGATGCCCAGTAGACACTCGACTCGGCTGCTACGGCGATCCGACTGTAGCCCGCGCCGAGGAGGAAGTCAGCGTAGATCTGCCAGCCGCGGGACTGCGCCGGGGCGAGGCGCGCGACCCATTCCGTTGGCTGTTCGGTGAGTGCGTCGAGAACCGCTGACGAGCAGAGGAACGGCAGGCCGAGGGCGTCGGCCCTGGCAGCAGCGGCGCGAGCGACGACGCTGTGATACTCCCCCGCCAAGGCAGCCACGCCCAGGCGAGCCAATTCATCTACGGCCGCCGCGGCCCTCTGTGGATCAGCCGCGGTGTCTCGGACCACCAGCTCGAGTGGTCTTCCGACGATCCCGCCGGCGTCGTTGACTTCGCGAACGGCCAGCTCGAGTCCAGCGAGCAAGTGTTGGCCTGCCTCGACCCAGCCAGGCCGAGTCAGCGGAACGAGAGCGCCGATCTGGACGGCTGATTCGTCAGTCCGCTCCGCTCCAGGCGGCGATGGTGGCGTCTTCATGCGTTGGCGTCTCCCGGTGACGATTCAGTTGCAGTCTGCCCGGATCGCAGAGTGAACGTCAGTGGCGCCGAGAGTAGCCGAGCCGAGCATGGCCGGCTCCGGCGCCCCGTTCTGACCACCCGCACCTCGCAGCCGGTGGCACCGGTCGCCACAGACACCGGTGCCCCGGCTCTTCGCCCTGCCCGGAGGTACCTGATGCACCACTACGCCACCGCGCCGGAGGGCACCGTTACCCACGCTGCCGTTCCCGACCTGGCTGAGACTACGACCTGCTCGCCCCGCAGCTGTCGGGCGGAAAGGACGGCGCCCTGGCGATGTGGCTGTTCATGGAAGCTGCCCGCGCCGCTGGCGTCCTCGACCGCGTCCGCAGCAATCACGCCTCGGTCTGCTGGAGTGGCCGGCCGTCACCTCTGACGGTACTCGCCGGCCCGGAGTCTCCGCGCTCGCCGCACAGCAGAGCGCCGCCTTGCCTGCTTCCCGAGCAGCACATCGAGGTCGCCCGCACCATGCCCGGACCCGACGGGACGCGCATGCCGCATGCGCTGCTCACCGAAATTGCCGCTTACGGCCGATAAGTACGTGCCGGAGCCGGGATTTGAGTCGCTGTTGAGCCCTACGCTGGCCGGGTGTCCGAGGGTGCTCGGCGGGCGGGAGTCGGGATTGTCCGGGCGTGGTGAGCGGTTGAGGCCGAACGCGCGGCCCCAGCGGTGTACTGCTCGGCAGCGTGTCGAGCCAGGTCGTGGCGTACGTCACGCCGGCAGAGGGCGCGTACTGCGCAACGCTTCTGGGTGCAGCGACGCAAGGGGTTGACCCTGACCCTAGGTCAGGGTTGGAGCCTGGCCGCATGACGAACTACAGCACTTCCTCGGCTCGGCTCGCTCCGCCGATCGGCGGGTTCCAGGAGATCGACGGCCGCCGCATTTTCGTGCATCGGTCGGGCAGCGGCGGACCCGCCGTGGTGTTCCTGCCGGGCGCCAGCGCGGTCGGCCTGGACTATTTCGGTGTCCAGCAGGGGATTTCGCAGTTCACCACCGCCGTGGTGTACGACCGCGGCGGCACGGGCTACAGCGATCCCCTCCCGCTGCCGCGCACTGCCGCCGCGGTCGCCACGGAACTGCGCGAGCTGCTGCGCACCCAGAACATCGCCGCCCCATACGTTCTGGTGCCGCACTCCCTCGGCGGCTTCTACGCGCATCGGTTCGCGCAGCTGTACCCCCAAGACGTGGCCGGGCTGGTCTGGTTGGACGCCTTTCAGCGCGACTGGGACGACTTCATGCCTCCTGCGGCGGGTCTGGCAGCGGTCGAGCAGATGGCACCTGATCGGGAGCAGCTGGAACAGATGCGCCCGGCCCTGCGCGAGATGCTCGCCGAGTTGCTCGCGGACTACCCGGAGCACATGCGGCAGGCGCTGATCGATGCCAAAGTGAGTGACGAATGGACCCGCTCCGGCATCGCCGAGCGCACCAAGTTGGCCGAACTCGCCACCGAACTGCGGGCCGGGCCGAACATTCCCGACGTCCCGGTGGTTGCTCTCAGCGTGGTGGGCATCGACCCCGCCCAGCAGGCGCTGACGTCGGAGCGGACGTTGCAAGAGATGAATGACGGCAGGACGAGAATGGACGCGGCTCTGGTGAGCGCGGTCTCGCACGGGGAACAACGCGTCATCTCGGACACCAGCCACCACCGGCTCTGCTTCGACCGGCCCGATGCCGTGGTCCAGGCGATCCGCGACGTCGTCGACCGAGCTCGCCCCTAGACTCGGCACGACCTAGACTCGGCACGACCACGTTGCACGAAGACCCGAGGAGGACGGTGCTCACGATCGGCCGGCTCGCGGCAACCGCCGGCGTGACCGTGCGCACCGTTCGCCACTACCACCACCTCGGCCTGTTGCAGCCCGAGCGCGATGCCTCCGGCTACCGCCGGTACAGCGCCCAAGCGGCGGTGGATCTCATCCGGATCAGGACCCTCGCCGATGCGGGGGTGCCACTGGCCCGTATCGACGCGCTGCTGCATGCACAGCCGACCGAATTCGCCGCGGCCCTCACCGGCATCGACGCCGAATTGCAGCGCAAGATCGGCCAGCTCAGTGAATACCGCCGCAGGATCGCCGAATTGGCCAGCGGCGAAAGGCTCGTCCTGCCCCCCGAGGTGGTCGCCATCCTGAACCGGATGCGCAGTCTCGGGGTCAGCGAACGGAGGGTACGAGTCGAGCGCGACTCGTGGATCCTGATGCAGGCACTGGACCCGCACGTCATGCCGCAGCGGATACGGGACAAGAACGCCGGCTTCGACGACCCCGAGACGACGCGCCTGTATCTCGCCTGTGATCAATCAGTCGACTGGGATCCGCACGATCCACGCCTGGACCGGCTCATCGACGACCTGGATGCCTGGGAGATCAAACACGAACGAGACAGCAGCCAGCCCGGATACCTGAAGCTGGTCTCGTCCCGGATCTCCGAGGCATCACCGGCATGGCAACGCATCGTCGATGCACTCGCCCACCGCGCCAAGCAGCGCCGAACCGCCGGGCACGACAGCTGAAGCCGGCACCCTGGCCACGTCCGACATTGAGTCCTACCGGTTCCAGGCCACCGAAGCCGAGCGCAAGGCCCACACGGCATCCTCCTCCCGAACCTGCCCCTGGCTCCAATGTAACGGAGGGTGATCGGGAGCGGTTCAGGCGCGCGCCGTCCCGGTTTCCTGCTCAGCTCTCTTGGTTGGGCTCTGTCATGGTGGCTACTTTTCTTGCAGCCTCGTGCAGGAGGCCCGGGGCCAGGCGGCGGTGGATGGCGGAGAGCGGGGGCCAGATGAGGCGGCCGAGGGGTTTGTCGTAGTGCAGGTAGGTGGCCAGGGAGACCTGCCCTTCGGCGGTGTGGACTACGAGGTTGCAGCTCAGGAACCAGGAGGCGGTTTCGAGACGGATCCAGCCGTCGCCGCGTTCGGCGATGCGCCAGCCGCCCACCGTGTGCGGGGAACGGCCTGGGCTGAGACGGAGACCTAGAAACCCGCGCCAGATCAGTTTTTCGGCGGCGCTGGGGACGTCGCCGAACATCGCCCGGGCCCACTGCTCCGGGGTCGCGTCGAGGCCGGTTTCGAGGGTGAACCAGTCGACGTAGTCGATGTCAGGCAGCGAGCTGAGGGCGAGGACGGACGCCGGAACGTTGTACGTCCCCACGGCGCCGCGGACCGTGGCCGAGCCGTTTCGGTTCTGCCACGCGCGTTCCCACTGGCGGGTCAGCGCCGGGTAGACGACGAGATGCCGGAACGGGGCGATGGCGGCCATGTACAGGCGTCCGAGCAGGCCGTTGGGCTTGACGAGGACGGCCATCCGCAGCTCGTGCCCGCCGGTGGCGGCCGGGGCCCAGCCGAGGTGCATGACCGCGTGGACGGTCTTGTTCGCCAGCTCACGGGCGCACTCGTTGCCGAGCTCGTACACCAAGGTCAACGGGGAGTCCCCGGCGACCGAGCCGCCGGGGGTCTCGCGGAGATCGCGCGGCAGACGGTCGCGCAACGGCGCTACGCGCGCCGCCCTGGGTCCGTCCCATCCGAAGAGGGCGCCAAGCTTCCAGCGCGCCGCGAACAGGAACCGTACCGGCCAGGAGCCGGTCCCCGGTCCGCCGGCCGCCTGCATCGCGGCGAGCATCACCGGGAAGTCGTCCGGTCCGGATCCGGGCGCGCGGAAGGCCCACACGTCCTCCAGCCGAAAGTCGGGGGTGAGCGCGTGGATCCGCCACGGCTGATCGGTGTGGGCTGTGTCAGGGAGCCTCATTGCCACTGCAGCCTTCCCTCGAGATATACGCTGACGTATAAGACGAGACTGTGCTAGGTATACGGCGACGTATATATGGCCGGGAAGTGAGGTGACGCACATGGTGGGCGCGGTTCGCACCCCGCGTGAGCGATGGGTCGAGGAGGGGCTGCGGGCGCTGGCCGCCGGCGGCCCGGACGCCGTTCGCGTGGAGGCGCTGGCGAAGCGGCTGGGCGTCACCAAGGGCGGCTTCTACGGCTACTTCGCCGACCGTGACGCGCTGCTGGGGGCGATGCTGGACAGCTGGGAGCGGGAGAGCACCGACGAGGTGATCGATCGCGTCGAGCGTGAGGGCGGCGACCCGAAGACCAAGATCCATCGCGCGGGCGTGCTCACCTTCTCCAGTGACCGCCTGCTCCCCATCGATCTCGCGATCCGCGACTGGGCCCGCCGCGACGAGGCGGTCGCCGAACGGTTGCGCCGGGTCGACAACCGGCGCATGGCGCTGCTGCGCGAGATGATCGGCACCTTCTGCGCCGATCCCGACGAGGTCGAGGCGCGCAGCCTGCTCGCCTTCTGCGTGGCGATCGGCGCGCACTTCCTCGTCGCCGACCACGACGGCCGCTCCCGGGCCCAGGTCCTCGCCCGCGCTGGCGATCTACTGCTCGACCGCCCTAGCGGTGGCGGTACCAGTTGAGGGTCGCGGCCACGGCTTCGGCGTGCGGGGTGACCTCGACCGGCCCGAAATCCTTGCGGAAGACGGCAGCGTCGGGCGATGAACGGGCGGTCGCGTACCGGTTTTCCCCGAGCTCGCGCACGATCGGGTTGAACAGCCCGATGAGGCGTTGGGCTCCCCGGCCGAGTCGGCCCTCCGCTCCCGGACGTGTCCCAAGCCGCCAAGTATCGAAGGGGTGATCTCGGCGTGGGCGCTGTGTTGGTGTTCCGCTACGGGCTGGCCCGCGATTGATGGGGGTGCCGGCCTGGGGTTTGGCTGGTGTGTGATTCTGAAGGTCGTCGCGCGGACGTGCACGGCTCCGTCCGCCACGCTCAACAAGGGCCCGTGGCACTCGTCGGACGCCACCGTCATCCACGACACCGAGGGCGGCGGGCAAGGGTTCCCGGGCGTGGAAGCTGACCGGTTCGCCGCTCCTGGACTGACCACCCGCCGGGGTCCTGAGTACTTCTCCTCAGGACCCCGGTCCGCTTCTGAGGGACGCTGGACCGATGACCACGCTGCCTCCCCCCAATACCCCGCCGTGGCCAACTCGCCACTCCCGCTATACAGGGGCCAACAATCCTCTGCCGCCGCAACGGCGCAGGTGGTTGCACCCGGCCGCAGACATCGCACTCGCAGTCGGCCTGCTCGTGATCGACGTCATCGCCCCCCTCATCGCTTTCGTCTTCGGACTCGACGCGGCTGGATACAAGATGTTCGACCCCGCAGCCGACAACTCGTCCGTCTCCCTCACCCGCCCCTTCGCCTACGTGGCCGTGGTCGGCGGCATCGTCCTGGTCTCCGCGTTCCCTTTGTTCACGGCCCGCGCCATCATCAGCATCGGCGTCCAAGCCCTTGCTGGCCCAGTCCTGGTACTGGTGGCCGTCATCGGGATAAACGACGCAAACCGCAAAGCGCACCCACAGCCCGCCCCGACCTCCCCTTCCATCAACCCGGGCGCGCTGTGCCGGTCCGGCGGCGACAACAGCGAATGTGGCGGATCCTGACGTGCTGACCTGCGATTGATGATGTTCGTCACGGGGGGGGACATGGGGAGGTCGCGAGCTGTCTGGGTTGTGATGCCCAGTCAGGCCCGTGCGGCCATGTTCCCGTCCTGCCTTCTGCGGCACCTCGGACCGACACCTGGGTGAGTTGGTCGCCGAACTCGGGCCGCGGTGGGAGGCGCGGTCCGGACGGCACGAACGTCGCGAGGGTGCCCGCCGGCGGGAGACCGGGACTGGCCCGAAGTACGGGCTGGTCCACGGCGACGTCTCCACACCGGATCGAACGCTCAAATCCCGTGACAGCTACGCCAACCAAGACCGATCCTCCTCATTGTGTTAGCCGCTGTTAGAGCCCTTTCAGGGTGGCCACTGATCGGGTGAAACGGCTGAAAGGCGTCATTCGGCAGCACCATGTTGGCGTTCGGTGGGGTGGATGAGGCGCCCGGCTCGGATCACGGCTCGGATGTCGAGCAGCGATTCCAGGTGGTGTAGAGGATTATCGACTACTGCGATGAGGTCGGCGTCGTAGCCGGTGGCGATTCTGCCTTTGCGATCGGCTAGTCCGCATGCTTGTGCGGCGAGGGTGGTGGCCGAGGCGAGGGCTTCGGCGTTGGTGAGGCCAAGAGAGCCAAAGTTGATGATCCCGTAGGGGAGCACGCCGTGGGGTTTGCGAGGACCAGCGCCGGCATCAGAGCAGCAGACCAGTTGCGCCCCCTCGCGGTGCATCCGTGCGAAGTTCGCCCTCCGCTGCTCTACCCGCCCGGCCATGTGTGGTGCGACCATCGAGCCCGCCGGGAGCCACGCTTCGGTGGCGCCGACGAAGATGCCCGCTTGCACCATGGCCTCAACGGTCTCCCAGTCGGGTTCGACGCCGTCTTCGGTAAAGAAGGAGACATGCTCGATGCCGTCGACGCCGACTGCGACAGCATCAGCGATTCCTTGCCGACCGTGGGCGTGCACGGTGACCGGTCTGCCGTGCGCATGGGCCGCTCGGGTTGCCGCTGAAAGTTCGTCGAGTGTGTACTGTGACTGGTGAGGCCCCCATCCGGGGGTGATCACGCCACCGGTTGCCATGATCTTGACTACGTCGGCGCCGCGTGCGATGCGCTCCTCGACTGCGGCCTGCACGGCGGCGATGCCGTCGGCTTCGCCGCCCAAGAACCAGCAGTGCCCGCCAGTCCGCGTGATGGGGGGTCCTGCGGCGAGAATCTCCGGGCCTACCTCCGTCCCGGCCGCAGAGTGGTCACGAAGCGATACTGCCAGATGATGGCGATCGCCGAGGTCTCGTACGGTGGTGACACCCGCCCGCAGTTGCCCGGCGTGGACGCGCATGCGCGCCAGGATCGTGTGGGCAACTTCGTTCACCATCTCGTGCTTCGACTTGTTGTCGGGGTCGAAGGCAAGGTGTACGTGGGAGTCGATGAGCCCGGGCAACAGCGTGACATCACCGAGATCCAGAACGCGCAGTTCCGAAGAAGGATGCGCCCCAGTCATATCGACACCTGCAACGCGCGAGCCATCGATGAGCACAAGTGGACGACCCGAGCGCAATGCGTACCCGTCAAATAGCCGCGCCGCGCGGACCGCCCAGATAGGTTGACCTTGTACGTGCCTCTCACCGCTGACAGCCACCGGGCTGCGCCTCCTCACATTCAGTTACCGCTAACTGGGGCCGATCATTCACCGATGCCGCGACAACCGGAAGGCGGCCTGGGCAAGGCCCCCGAGCGCGCGGAGACCCGCACGAAGCAGGTGAAGGCCATCGACGAGGACTGGAACTGCCCCTGGCCCCTGGACTGGGAGCGGCACCACCGGGTGCTCGCCGACCTGGTGGACGCGGAAGGAGTTCGGCCGGTCATCAAGCCGGGCGTGCTCTTCGAGGGCGACGATCTGGGGAGGTGGATCGAGCGACAGGCGAACTCCTGGGGGGAGCCGTCGCAGGAGCAGCAGCGGGGGCTGTCGGCGCTGGGCGTGACGCCCGTTGACCGGCCCGCTCAGCAGCGGCCAAGGGCGCCGGGAAGACGCCGGGAAGGGTCAGCAGCCTTCCAGCGGGGCGTAGCGGCCCTGGAGCAGTACATCGCCGCGAGGGCGCCCAGAAGGCCGTACCGAGAGGGCACCTCGAACCCGTCGTCAGCGACGGCCAGGAGCACAAGCACAGGCTGGGCGTCCGCCGGTACGCCAACCAGAAGCAGCGTCGGGACAAGCTCACCCAGTAGACGTGACCAGCATGGGGTCCGATGGGGCGTTGGAGAGGTTGATGCCTTCGTCGCCGGACCCTTCGGCGGCAGTGGAGGAGCACCAGGAACTGCAGAGGATCCGTGGACTGCTTGACCGTCTGCCGAGCACGCAACGGCTCGTACTTGCGTTGCAGCTCTACGGCTTGAGCTCCCGTGAGATAGCCCAAGAGCTGGGAATCAAGGAAGCCACCGTTTGCTCGCACATCCGCCACATGCGAAACCGTCTCGCCGAACTGCTCCATATCCCAAGTCGCGGGCAGCAAGGATGGAAGGCGTAGGCCCGGTCACCTGTGATCTGCGCGGAGAGGCTTGACCGCAAGTTGAGTAGGGGTCGCAGAGTGGGGTTCTACTGCAGAGCTGCCGGAAGGAACGGTCATGCTCGCCGTCGTGCTGCACGAGTTCGGACCCGCTGAGAACCTCCATTACGCGACCGTGCCCGATCCCGTTTCGGGGGCCGAGGTCCGCGTCTCGGTGAGAACGTGTTTCCAAAGCTTGATGCGGCCGATTGCGATTCGTGCGTGGTGCCGGTCCTGGCTTCGCTAGAGCTGGCGTGATCGGTTCGGTAGGTTGGCGGTATGCGTTGACACCTGCCCGGTCGCCGGGCACCGCCTGACCTCCTTCGTGTGTCACTGACTCCGGAGCCCACGAAGGAGATACGAACATGAACACGTCGCTTTCCGTCGACGTCCCCGATGCGTTGATCGCGTCGTATGGCAAGCCCGGCAACGCGACCGGGCGTGCCTGGCTGGCCGGATTGCCTGGGCTGGTCGCGGACTTCCTGGACGGTTGGGAGCTGCGGCTGGATGGTCCCGTCGGCCATGGCATGGCCTCGCTCGTGCTGCCGGTGATCTGCCCCGATGGCACGCCTGCCGTGCTTAAGCTGCAGCCGCCCAGTGAGGAGAACGCCGGGGTGGCGACCGGTCTGCGGGCATGGAACGGCAAGGGCGTGGTGCGCCTGCTGGACTACGACCCGGACAGCAGCACCCAGCTGCTGGAACGGCTGGACGCGACGCGGCCACTGTCGTCGGTGGCCGACGACACCACCGCCCTACAGATCCTGGCCGAGTTGCTGGCGCGTCTGGTCGCGATGCCCGCGCCGGAGGGCTTGCGGCACCTGGCCGACATCGCCGCCGCCATGCTCGACCAGGTGCCACGCGCGGTGCCGACACTTCGGGATCCGGCCGAGCAACGGCTGGTACGCACCTGCGCGTCCGCCGTGGCCGAGCTGATGGGTGAACCCGGCGACCGCCTGTTGCACTGGGACCTGCACTACGACAACATCCTCGCCGGGCAGCGCGAACCATGGCTGGCCATCGACCCTGAACCGCTCGCCGGGGACCCCGGGTTCGATCTACTGCCCGCGCTGGACAACCGGTGGGATGAGGTGGTGGCGACCGGAGACGTGCCACGCGCGGTGCTCCGGCGTTTTGACCTGCTGACCGAGGTACTCGGCCTGGACCGACAACGGGCGGCCAGCTGGACACTCGGCCGGGTGCTGCAGAACGCGTTGTGGGACATCGAGGACGGCAAAAGCGCACTTGAGCCGGCTCAGATCGCCATCGCCACGGCCCTGCTGAGCCGTCAGGCCTTCCCATCCCCCTGATGACCGGTGATGCCGTGCTCATCGCGCCCCCACCGGGGGGCGGGATGAGCACGACCGCCGGCCCCGGGCTTTGAGCTGCTCGTTTCCCGTTCCGGAGTCAGCGTTCGAGCCGACCTCGATGCCGACCGCTGTGGACGCAGACGCATAGATCAGGCGCCTGGAGTGTGTTCGTCGGCATCGTCACTGCGGTTATTGTGACCGTTCGCCGTACGGTTCGTTCCGCTGCCTCCAGGCCCGCACCTTGCACCGGGCCGAGCAGTACACGGCCGTCGACCGTCGGTCGACCCCCACCACCCAGCGGCCCCCGCACACCGGGCACTCCACCTCACCGGCGCCGGCCTTCACGGCCGCCAGACGCTTGTGCAGCCCGCTGAACAACGGGGTCATCGACGTGCCCGGGCTGCGGCGCCTGCTGGGGGTGTGCCGCAGCCCGAGGCCGTCGCCGTGTCGGCAGCTCCGGGGGCAGTCGGTTCGGAGGCGGACGGCGTGGGAGGCGGCGTGCGGTAAGCGCGGAGGGGAGCGTTGACCGCGGCCACCGCGACGATCGCCAAGCTGGCGGACAGGCCCCCGACGACCAGAGAGAAAGGGGCGGAAGTGGCCGACGCCAGCAAGCCTCCGCGGAAGTTGCCGAGTTCGGGGCCCGCGACGCCAATGACGTGTTCCACGGCGGAAACCCGCCCCCGGTACGCATCCGGGGTCTCCAACTGGACCAGGGCACTGCGGGTGATCACCGAGACGGTGTCGGCAGCGCCGGCCACAGCCAGGCAGCCGAGCGCCAGCCACAGCGACCCGGCCAGGCCGAAGCCAGCCAGCGCCAAGCACCAGACGCCAGCCGCGGTCAGCTGCACCAGGCCGCCACGGCGCCAGCGCGTCACCGTGCCGGAGAACAGGCCTGCCGTGATCCCCCCGACAGCGACGGCCGAGAGGAACAGGCCGAGGGTCCGCGGGTTGCCATCGAAGCGGATTTCGTTGACCAGCGGGAAGAGTGCGATGGGCATGGCGAGCAACGTCGCGGACAGGTCGGTAGCCATCGAGCCCCAAAGCGTCGGGCGGCACAGGACGATCCGCCAGCCGCCGCGCTCCGGTCGGCGCCTGCCGCCCTCCGCGTCGGCGCCCTCGGGGTTCATGGCCGGGAGGCGGATCACCGCGAGCATCGAGACCGCGACGGCCACGGCCTGTGCGGCGTAGGCGGCAGGGAAGTCCCAGCGGGCGATGATCAGCCCGGCCAGCGCTGGCCCAGCCAGCATCGCTGCCTGGAAGGAGAGGTTGGTCAGCGCGAGACCGGCCGCGACCTGGTCGGCCGGCAGCAGCCGGACTGGAAAGGTACGCCGGGCAGGGGCGCCGAGCGCGTTGCAGGCGGTCCCTATGGCGACCAAGGCGAGCAGCAGCAGCACGTTTCGGTTGTCCGCCAGAGCCTGGGCACACAACCCTGCAGCGGCCAGCAGTTGACCTGCGGTGGTGCCCCGCACCACCGCACGGCGGTCAACGGCGTCGGCCGACGTGCCGCCGAGCAGCCCGAACAGCACCATCGACAGGCCAGTCGCGAGCCCGATGGCGCCGGTGCCCACCGGGCTGCCGGTCAGGTCCCAGACCTGGGCCAGCACCGCCACGGTGGCTATCTGCCCGCCGAGTTGGGAGGCCGAGGAGCCGATCCACAAGTCGCGGAACGGCCGGCTGCTTCGCAGCGGGCGGGTGTCGAGGAACCGGACACGCCGTCTCATCGCGGTGGCTCGACGAGGTGGTGGAGGATCCGCTGCCGCATCGACCGGTGTTCCAGCGCCCGCCGTAGCTCCTCGACGACGGTGGTCAGCGCGTACGGGATCTCTGCGTCCAGCTCAGCGACCGTCGCGTGGGTGGCGCGCCACTCGGCCTCCAGGAACGGCACCAGCGACCGGCCGCGCTCGGTCAGGTCGATCCGCCGGGTGCGGGCGTCGGGCCCCGGCTCGGAGGTGACCAGGTCCTCCTTGCGCATGGCGGCGATGGTCTGGCTGATCGCGGAATGCGAGCGGTCCAAGGACTCCGCAAGCTCGCGGATAGTCAGTGGCCCGGTGTGGGCAAGCCGGATCAGCGGATAGGCGAACCGCGGCCGCACGCCCTTGATGCCACGCTCGACGTAGACCTGCTCGATCTCGGCGTCCATGGCGGCCAGCAGCTCGTGCAGCGACTGCCAGGGATCGGGCAGCGCCGTGGGATCTGGGGATGTCACAGCGCTAATATAACAGCGCTGTCACAATTGGAGGCTCTTTCCGACGACGTGGGCCGCTGCGTCGATCGGCTGTTATCGCGCGTGAGATGGTGTGCGTTGCAGGATGTCCACCAGCCACCTTCACTCGGCGCTGACCTGGTACGAAGCCCGTAGTCAGCCGGGCGGAGCGGTGCGTCACCGTGCGCGTTTCTCCGGGGTGTCGCGGTCGTCGATGGTCTCGGCGATCTCGCCGAGCCAGTCCGTCGCCCACTGTCGAGGACGATGTCGTCGCGGCGCTCCAGGAGCAGCCGGCCGATCTGCCGGGCGCCGGGGAAGCGCCGCTCCTGCACGAGGATCAGAGCCCGCTCGGCCCGCTGTTCGGCGGCCGCGCGGTTCTCGTGCTCGCGGGGCGACTCGGGCGTGCGGCGCTCGCCGGGGCTCGCGGACCTGTTCGGCCTTCAACTACCCGGCGTCGGCCTGCTCCTATTCGTAGCGGTCAACCAACGCCAACGGCGGCGCCCCTTCTTCGCATTCCGCGTCACGCACCGGAGCCCGAGCAGCAGGTCCCGCACCCCGGTCGCGGCGACCCGGCACGCCGAGGAAGCAGCTGATACCGAGCGCTCCTGGAAGGACGGGGAGGCCGGCACCCTGCCCTGCTCCGGCAATCAAGAACTCGCCAGATCTGTGTGGGGGATCGCGTGGCCGAGTCCGGCGTCGGTGAGGCGGGCCTCGCCGGCGCCGGCTTGGAGGACCGCTCTGGGCATCCGTGAGAGGAGAGCCGTTGGTTGAATCCGACCGGGCGGCTGAGGCAGGCAGGTAAGTCAAGCCTTACTTTCGTGGAAATTTTGCCTCATAGTGGGGGCCGCATCGAGAGGAGGCCGGCTGTTGCCGCAGTTCGACGACGTCTACGACGGCGCCGCACGCCAGGTCGAGGTGGAGCAGGCCCATGTGTCCACCATGTACGGGCTGCTCGACGAGCGGCTTGCGGACGTTCGGGCCCACCTGACGGACGTGCTGAGGTCATCGGCCGACAGCGCGGGCGAGGTGTACGCGCGCGACGTCGCCGCTGAGCGTCTGGCACGGCAGCTTCGCCGGCTCGAGGGGGCCGAGGAGGGGCTGGCCTTCGGCCGGATCGACGGCGCGGACGGAACCGTCCTGCACATCGGGCGGATCGGCCTGCACGCGGACGACCGCGAGCTGCCGCTGCTCGTCGACTGGCGCGCGGACGCGGCGCGGCCCTTCTATGAGGCGACGCCCGTCCACCCGATGGGACTGCGGCGGCGCCGTCACCTGCGTGTCGAGGACCGAACAGTTGGCGCGGTGAGCGACGAGCTGCTGGACGGTTCCGCGCCTACCGCCGACGACGTCGTGGGCGACGGCCCGTTGACGGAGGCGCTGGAGGCGCAGCGCACGGGGCGGATGCGTGCGGCAGTGGCGACGCTGCAGGCGGAGCAGGACGCGATCGTCCGTTCCCCGCATCGGGGTGTGACGGTGGTGCAGGGCGGCCCCGGCACGGGCAAGACCGTCGTCGCGCTGCACCGGGCGGCGTATGTGCTCTACGCATTTCCGCGTGCCGCCGAGCGCGGTGTCCTGGTGCTCGCGCCGAACGCGCGATTCCTCGACTACGTCTCTCAGGTGCTGCCCTCGCTCGGGGAGAACGACGTGGTCCTGGCGACGTGCGGGGAGCTGGCCGGGGCGCTGCCGACCGCCATGGAGCCGCCCGAGGTGGCGCGGCTCAAGGGGAGTTCCGTGCTGGCGGAGGCACTGGCGGGCTTGGTGCGCTCCCGGCAGGCGCCTGGCGGCGGCTTCGCCGTGCGTGTGGGGCAGGAGTGGGTCCGTCTGGAGAGCGCGGACGTCGCGGGCGCTCGGGATGCGGCCGTGGCGAGTGGCCTGGCGCACAACCGTGCGCGGGCCGTGTTCAAGGAGCTCCTGGTCGGCGCGGTCACCGACGCGCTGGAACGCGGCGCCCTGGAGGCCCTTGAGCACATCGATGCCGAGGTCGCGGAGAGCACGGGCATGGACCTCGACCGGGCCGCCGAGGCCGACCTGCGCGCCCTCGGTTTCGACGGCGCACCGGCCGTGGGACCGGCCGAGGAGTTCGACGCGGACGCCGTTCGGGCGGACCTCCGGGACGACGCCCACGTCGACCACGCCGTCGAGTCCCTCTGGCCGCGATGGACACCCGAAGCCGTCGTACATGCCCTCCTGACGGACCCTCCTGCGATGGCCGCGCATCTGCCGTCGCTGACCGGTGCGGAACGGTCCCTTCTGCTGCGTGCTCCTGTCGTTCCGTGGAGCGACGCCGATGTACCGCTGTTGGATGAGGCCGCGAGCCTGGTGTACGGCCCGCCGGAGCGGACTTTCGGGCACGTCGTCGTCGACGAGGCCCAGGAGCTCACCGCTATGCAGTGGCGGATGATCGTGCGCCGGTGCCCGGCCAGGTCGATGACGCTGGTGGGCGACTTCGCCCAGGCGGGCCCGGCGTCGAGTGCCCGTGACTGGCCCGAGGCGCTGGGCCCGCATCTTGGCACCCGTTTCACCATGCACACCCTGACCGTCGGTTACCGCACCACAGAGGAGATCCTGGCGACCACCCGGGGCCTGCTCTCGCGGATCGCCCCCAGTCAGACGCCGAGCCGGTCGATCCGCCACGGCGACCTTCCACGCACCCTCACCGCGCTCCCGCACACGCTCATCGCCACCGTGGCTCGGGAGCTCCGGGCCCAGGCCGCGGCGCACCCGGGCGACTTACTCGCGGTGATCTGCGCGGACGCCAGGGAGGAGGACCTGGCGTGCGGCGGAATCGCACGGTGGGCGCGCCTCGTTCCGGTGTCCGAGGCCCGCGGCCTGGAATTCGACGCGGTGCTCGTCGTCGGCCCGGCGGAGATCGTCGCGGCCCGTCCCAGTGGCGAGCGCGACCTGTATGTCGCCCTCACCCGGGCGACCAAAAGGCTCTGCACGATCGCCATCCAGCCCGCGTGACAGAACCACGCGTACGGATCACCTACGAGAGGCAATCGACAATGACCGAGGAATGATCGAGTGGGCGGCGACCGCAGGGGTCTCGTAGACCCGCGACGGCTTGGCCAACCGCATCACGCGGTCCCCGCGGACCCGGCCGACCAGTTCGACAGGCAGGTGCTGGGCCAAGGCCCAGGCGCGTCCTGGCCCAGCACCTGCCCGCCTGCCGTTGAGCTGCCCGAAGGGGCCAGGCCCCGACAATCCGATGCCGCACCGCGCGCCGGTTGGCGATCAGGACTGTCGGGGCGAGGCCGTGATCCACCTGGCAATGGGCGCACAATCGTCGCTCCTGTCGGTGATCCATTCGAGGGTTGCTCGACGGCGGCGCTTTCTCCATCGACGGTCGGACTGCTGTGGCGGGCTAGCGTGGCTGTACCGCCGGGCGCAGGTGCACCTCACGAGCGGCAGAACGGCCGTTCGAGCGCTCTGGCGGTTTTCCAGCGAGCAAGTAGAGGAAGAGCCTGAGATGTCCAACCACTTCACCGGCCTCAGCCTTGGGCCGCCGCTCGGTGACCAGCGCCTCGATCTGTGCGACCTGTACGCCTTCGGGGTACCCAGCGATCCGAGCAGGACCGTGCTCATCCTCAACGCCAACCCCAACGCCGATGCCCTGCACCCCGAGGCCGTGTACCGACTGAACATCGACAACGACGGCGACTATCTGACCGACCTAGCTTTCAGCTGGGTCTTCAGCCCGCCGGCAGCCGACGGCTCCCAGACCTACAGCGTCTTCATGGCAACCGGTACAGAGTCACGCAGGGCCGAGGCGGTCGGCACCAAGATCGTTTCGGACGCCGCCGTCTCCTTCGGCCCCCAGGCCAACGTGATTAGCAGCGGCAACTACCAGGTGGCCGCCGGCAGCCGCAGTGACGCCTTCTTCTTCGACGCCGACGGCATCCAGACGCTGTTCGACACCAGCGGCGGCCGGAATTTCACCGCACCCCATCTGGGCGGGCAGTCCCCGTGGACCGGCGTCGACGCCAACAGCACGGCCAACGTCTTCTCCATGGCGATCGAACTGCCGACCGCGGAGCTGGCGCCAAGCCCGAGCTGCACATCTGGGGCCGGTGCAGCGTCCTGCGCGACGGCGAACTCGTCCACGTGGACCGGGCCGGGCACCCGTCGGTGAGCAGCTTCTTCAACACCGACGACACGAAGGAGGAGTACAACGCCAGCGAGCCGGTCAACGACCGGGCCAGGTGGACGGACCAGTTCGTCCACCTGCTGGGCCACACCGGCGGCTACACACCCGAGGAGGCGATCACCGCGCTCGACGAGCACGGCCTCCTGCCGGACGTGCTGCACTTCGACCCCTCCGAGCCCGCCGCGTACCCTAATGGCCGGACGTTCACGGAAGACGTCATCGACATCCGCGTCGCATTCCTGACCAAGAACGAGGCGCCGCCCACCGGTCTGACGCCGCACACCGACACCCTGGACAGGTTCCCGTACCTCGGCGACCCGCACCCGGCAACGACCTCCTGACGGTCCGGCAGAAGACACCCGGGGCTCCGGTCGACCGCGCGGCACTGTGCAGGGAATGCGGGGCCTGTCTCGCGTGCCGACTCGGCCGTCCGAGCCGTTCGCCGGTCCGGTTCGGCCGTGGTTCCGCCTCTTCACGTTGGTGTATAGTCCGCGCGTCGCCCTCACGGTGCGTAACCCGCGGCCGGTGCTCGACGGCCTCGACCCGATCGTCGTCGACGTCGCCTGCCTCCTGGCCCGCCGCACCGTCGGCTTGCGTTCGCTGCGCAGACCGCGAGTCGGGCGCTGCCCCCGGCCGCCGTACCGGCACCATCCGGGGACGCTGCCAGAGGGGCCGTTCAGCTGTCCGCGGCGAGATCGCCGCCCGCGTCGGGAGTGACCAACCCCACGGGGCTCCGGCGGTGTTGGAGCGGGCATGCCCGTTACAGTCTGCGCCGTGGACTTCCTTACCGACATCCTGGGCGAGCCCTATCAGGCCGTCGACCTGCCGCTCGCCGCTGACAACGAGGGTGAGGTCGTCGCGACCCTGATCCGCCGCCGGGCCGGAGCCTGTGGCGCCGCGGCTGGAGGCTCCCGCCGGGCCGTGCTCTACGTGCACGGCTACATCGACTACTTCTTCCAGACCCACCTGGCCGACTTCTACGTCGAGCGCGGCTACGACTTCTACGCACTCGACCTCCGCAAGTACGGCCGCTCACTGCGCCCGCACCACTCGCCGAACTTCATCAGCGACCTCGACGCCTACGACGAGGAACTCGACGAGGCCGTCCGCATCATCCGCGAGATCGACGGGCACGACACCCTGCTGCTCAACGGCCACTCCACGGGCGGCCTGATCTGCGCCCTGTACGCCGACCGGCGGGCCGGGCAGGGGACGCTCGACGCGCTCTTCCTCAACAGCCCGTTCCTGTCCATGCCCGCCGCCTTGCCGATACGCACGCTCGGCGCCCCCGTCGTTGACGCCCTCGGACGCTTCGCGGCCACCCGCAAGCTCCCGGCACCGCTCAACCCGTACTACGTACACAGTCTCCACCGCGACTTCCGGGGCAATTGGGAGTTCGACCTCACCCTCAAGCCCGCCGAGGGCTTCCCGCTCTACGCCGGGTGGCTGGCGGCGATCCAACGGGGTCAGCGGCGGGTGCGCCGCGGACTGCGGATCGACTGCCCGGTCCTGGTGATGGCTTCGACCGCCAGCACCGTCACCACCAAGTGGGACGACTCCCTGCTCCGAAGCGACGGCATACTGCGCGCCGAAGACATCGCCCGCCTCGCCCCCCGGCTCGGCCCCCGGGTCACCACCGTGCGCGTCCGGGACGGGGTGCACGACCTGGTCCTGTCGGCACCCGAGGTGCGCGAGCGCATCTTCGCCGAGCTCGACCTCTGGCTCAACGCCTATCTGCCGGACCGAGGCCGGTGAGCCGCCGGGGTACCCGACGTCCCCTCCCGGCGGTACCGGAGAGACCGAACCGCTTCGAACTGGGAGCGGCACGCTGGTCCCGCCTCCACCAGCTCGCAAACCTTCTGCCACGTCCATCGCGTCAGCCCTGACGGCCGCTTCCGGCGCTCAGTCAGGCCAGGCTACGACGCTCGCCGGCCGGGGATCGCGCTCAGTCACAGCAGGGCGACTGTAATTGGCTCCTGTCCCAGTTGGCGGCTACTCGTGGTCCTGGGCCGGAAGCGCCGCCACCCCTCGGCGTCCGAGCCGCTTCTTCAGCCCCAGATTCTCGACGTAGTCGTGTGCCAGTACCGGTTTGCGCGTATGCCGCGAATGGTATGAGAGCAAATCTGGCGGTCGGTCAGGCGGGCGGCTGAAGAGCGCACCCGCCCGACGGGGGAGGCTCAGTTGGACGGAACGCCCGGGCCCGGAGAGGGCCCCGGGATGAAGAGTGAGGCGTCGCGCGCCCGCATCCAGTACAGCCGGCGCGACAAACTCGTCGGGTTCCTCGACACCCTGCGGGCGCGCGGGGACAACGCGTACGCCGAGGTCCTCGCGGCCACGCTCGCGGCATGGGACGAGCACGGCGGAGACCCGATAGAGGAGAGCTGCCGGACCGTCGGCGAGGCCGTGGGCCGACGCCCTGGCGGAACTCGGGTACGACCGTGCCGCACCAGAGAACCTCGAGGTCTGTCCCGTGGCCCGGCAGGCGATCAGCGCCACGGCGAAGGGCTACCAGGACGGTTCGGCCCTGGCTTTGGTCTCCGACGCTCTCATCGCCTTCGCGGTCCTGTACGCGCAACATCTGGCGGACGCCAGGACCAAGAAGTCCACCCTGGCCTCCCTGCGCACTGTCTTCCGCCGGTACTTCCAGGACGACAGCGGCCTGGACGAGAGCCTGCTCACCGCATCACTGCGGTTCAGCGCGCTGCACCAGCGTGTCCTGGGAGGTCCGGTGACGCCGTTCCCGGCGGTCACCGAACGGCAGCAGACGGACGCCGACTGGTATCTGACACACTGCCTGCGTTTCGTGGTGGCCCACGAGTATGCCCACGTCCTGCTCGGCCACGGCGCGGTCTCCCACGCGGGGTCTCCTCCTGCGTCGGCGACCCCGCGTGGGAGACCGCAGCAGACGAGCTGGCCCTGCGGACGATCCTGCACGCCTGGCGCGGCCACGGGCCGGGGACCCAACTGCACACAGGGCTCGGTGCCCTGCTGGCCATCGTGGTGGTGCACTTCTCGGAGCGTGCCCTGTTCGTCCACCGAGGCCTCACCCACCCGCCGGCCGCCGAGCGGCGGGAACGGCTCATCCGGTCGCTTCCGCCGCATGTCGCGCTGCTGGTCGGGCAGTACGGCAACACGCTGGTCGAGCTGACCGATCGAGCGGCCGACTTCACCGCGGGCGCCGCACCCGTGCCGTGGCAGCCGGTTCTGGACCACCCAAGAGTGATGCGTCAGGCCCTATGGCTCGATCACCTGGACGACATCGCGCGGTACGCCGAGACCCAGTCCTGCGCACCGCACGAGCTGGCCGCCGCCATC
>NZ_JBQQBW010000095.1:0-26554 GCF_052245415.1 Streptomyces sp. 8N706
GGATCCGACCGCCCCGCGCGGCGCTGTTTCCGGCCGCCGCCGCCTGTCTCCTCAGGGCCAGGCCGCGGTGAAGTCGATCTCTTCGGCCCACTCCGGGTTGTCTATCAGGGGGTTGCGGTTTCCCTGGATCTCGGCGATGGCGGCATTGCGGTGCCGTTCGTAGTCGGTCACCGGGTTGTCCGCGTGCCAGGACAGAAGCAGGTCCAGACGGTCCTGCGGGAATTCCCCCTCGGCATCGCCGATCAGCTTGGGGTAGCGCAGCAGGAAGTACAGCGTGGCCCTGGCGACCGGGCCCTTTCCCGCCGAGGGTTCGAACTTCTTCGTCTCCCGGCGTCCGCAGTCGTTCCGGACGGCTTCCTCGCGGTCGGGGAAGTCGAAGTAGGGGATGTTGCCGCGGAAGCTGTTGCAGCCCGACTCGCAGGCGAAGAGATGGTGCAGATCGCCGCGCATCGGTTCGTCCTTGGCGAACCAGGACTGCGGCACGACATGCTCGCAGTTGAACGGCAGGGCCGCCTCCAGGGCGTCGAGTTCGGCCTCGAGGGCCGCCGGAGCCGGAGCGCTCTCCTGGATCAGGAATTCCTGCCAGCGGCCGATCCGGGCGGACTCCACGGCGGCGTCGGCGCGTATGAACTCCTCCGGGGCGAAGCCCTTGCCGGAGTAGATGCCCTGCAGCTGCAGATCCGGGTGCAGGTCCACCCAGGGGTAGAGCAGTCGCATCGGCTTGTAGCCGGGGCGCCGCTCATGGGTGGACTCCAGGAGGCGGGCCAGCGCGCGGTGCAGTCCGGCGGGGGTGGTGGTCCGGATGTCGGCGTAGTACGCGTCGCGCTCGGCGCGGTCCTTCGCCGCGTCGTAGTACGGGCGTCCCCGCCCCGCTTCGAGATTGACCAGCGCCGCGTTCAGGTCCGTTTCGGCCGGCCGGTGACCGTCCACCTGCCCGGGCGCGGGAGCCACCGGACCCGGGCCCGCCGTCACGGAGGCCACCGTCGGCGCATCGGTCACGGTCACCGACGGAGCGAGGCTCACGCTGATCTGCAAGGGCCCGTTCCAGGAGGTGATGTCCTCGGCGGCGGTACGGGACGCCGTACCATCCGGTGCGGCTCCGTTCCGCGCGGACACCGCGGTCACCGCCTGCGCCGCGGACGCCGGGAGTACGCCGTCCAACGCGCCCGCAGCCTCGCTGATGAACACCTGTTCCCGCAGTTCGGCGGCGAGACCGGTCAGCGGGAACTGCCGCAGGGCGTTGAGGACCTGGCTGATCCGCACCCCCTCGTTGGCCTTCCACGCCAGCCGGTGCTCGCCCATGTCCGGGGTCCAGCGCGACCCGTCGACGGCGAGAAGGTTGCCGGCGTCGTCGGTACGGGGAACACCGGCGTGGTGCAGGGCGACCACTTCCCACTGGTCGTTGAAGACGGGCGAGCCGGAGGAGCCCTGGAGGGTGTCGGCGTCGTAGTGGACGAACCTCTCCAGCAGGTCCACGATCTCGTTCTCCCGCAGGGCGATCTGCTTGGGCTCCCCGTTGGGGTGCTGGATGATGTCGACCTTCTCCCCGAGGAGCACCTTGCCCTGAGCCTCGCTCAGCGTCAGCCGGCCGAAGTCCGTGAGCCGCCCGCCGTCCTCACCGCGTCCGGCCACGGCCACCACGCTGAAGTCCAGAGCGCGGTCGGTGACGAAGAACCGCTCGGGCTCCAGGGCGAATGTCACCGGAGGCAGCGGCTGACCGTTCAGGCCCGCCTGGAAGTTGAAGGCGATGATCCCACGGCCCGCCTCCTCCGCGCTGCGCAGCACATGATTGTTGGTCAGCAGAAGCGACGGGGACACCATGAAGCCGGTTCCGTGGTGGGCGTCGCGCCCGCGGACCGTGACCCGCCCGACCGGCTTCGCCGCGAGATGGCCCGCCTCCAGGAAGCGGGCCTCGATGAGGTCATTGCGCCCCATGAGGCGTTCCAGCCCCAGTACGTCGGCGCCGAAGCTCTCGGGCCCGAGAGGCAGGCTGCTGCCCGTGGTGGGCCGCGGTGGCGTCTGCTCCAGGGCGGTGGCCAGCGACCAGTCGGCGCCCAGCCGGGCCAGGCGTTTGTTGACCCGGTCGGGGGCATCGGCGTAGAGGACGCCGCGGCGGTCGAGGGCCTCCCGGGTCCTCTCCCGCTCCGTGGCACGGCCCTCGTAGCGCTTCCGGGCCTCTTCCACCTGGGACAGGAAATCTGTGTGCACCTGGGACAAGTGTTCCGCGGTAATCACGGCCCGCCTCCTCGTTGCATTGTGGGGCCTACGGCGGCTTCGGTACGTTCTCCGCTTCTCCATTCTTGGCACAGGCCGCCGCATTCCGCTCACTCGAATGGCGGAGTGAGTATCGCGGCCGTATTCTTTCCGCTCGCCGGACTGTTTTCTCGCGCCCCGCGGTGCCCGGTATTTGTTCGCCTTTCAAAGCTCGACGGCTCAACAAGCGGTGGGGTGGCCCCTCTCCTATGCTCGGTCGGGGGTGGGCAACGGTATTCAGCTGAGGAGCGGCCATGTGTCAGTACCGGACGTACAAGGCGGTTGCCGACCTCGCGCGGGCCGAGGAACTCGCCGCCACGACCTCACCGTTCACCATCGAGGTGCAGTTCCTGGGCGGGCTGACCAGCGGTCAGGAGCAGGCATTCGTCCGGGCCGCCGACCGGTGGACAGGGATCATCGTGGGTGACCTGCCGACGGTGGTCCTCGGTGGTGAGGTCATCGACGACATCCTGATTCTGGCTCAGGGCGTTCCCATCGACGGCACGGGCAAGGTCCTGGGGCAGGCGGGACCGACGCATTTGCGGCCCGCCTCAGGAAATTCCTCGGCACTTCTTCCGGTGCGGGGCATCATGTCCTTCGATACGGCGGATCTGGCCCGGATGGAAGCGGATGACACCCTGAACGATGTCATCACCCATGAAATGGGGCATGTTCTGGGAATCGGCACGCTGTGGGAGCGCAAAGGGCTGCTCAAGGACCCCCGTTCGTCCAATCCCCATTTCGTCGGGGGTGCCGCCATGGAGGAGCACGGCCAACTCCTGGGCGTACCGCGGCCGGTGCCTGTTCCTGTCGAGAACACCGGTGGCCCCGGCACCGCCGACGCCCACTGGCGGGAGGCCGTACTGCGCGACGAGTTGATGTCCGGATTCATCGGAGCTCCGGGAAATCCGTTGAGCCGGCTGACGGCGGCGAGCCTCGGCGACCTCGGCTATCAGGTGGATCTCGACGCCGCCGAACCGTACGCCCTCCCCGACCTTCTCGAACTCGCCCAGGCCGGCGAGCTGGTGGCGCACACAGCGCCGACCGGTACCGGGATGGTGCTGCCGGTCATTCCCGTCGTGCTGCCGTCGGCCCAGGACGCCTCGGTGGCCGTGTCCCGTTGACCGTGGCTGTTTTCCGGTGGCTGCTTTCCGGTGACTGGCGGTGACGCAGGGCGGGCCCGTGACATCGCCCGGTGGGTGCGGGCGGCGGTCAGGCCGGACCCCGCGGCGTCGCCCCCCGGCGTCGCCCTGCGGGGACGGCCGGACCGGGCCCCGTCGGATCCGGGGATGGGACGGGAACCGCTGGTGAAGGGAGCTCCGATGTCCGGTTCCCCGGCCCTCGAAGCCGTTCTCATCGACACGATCGAGCGGTACTTCACCCTGCTGCAGGCACACGCCTCGCCGGAGGAGATGCGTGCGGCCATCCTCACCGACGACTTCGAGACGGGCTTCGAGGGCGGGCACCTCTGGCAGGGCGAGGCGGGGCTGAGGGACTTCCTGCAGGTGCGGTCGGTCTTCTTCGACGAGTCCCACGAGATCGTGCAGATCCTCGGAGCCCGTGAGAGCCCGCGCGGTTCCATCGACGCCCGGACCCGGGTGCGCTTCTTCCTCCGCGGGCGCGAACCCGGGGCGGCCAGAAGCGACGCGTACACCGGCGAGGCCTTCCACGCCTGGCGGATGCGCTGGGAACCGCGCGAGCGCCGGTGGCGGGTGGCAGCCCAGATCGTGGAGGGCTTTGCCGCGCTCGACGACAACGCTCGACGGCTCTTCTCCGCTCCCGGCGAGAGCCTGGAGACCTGAGCCGGGCGGTGCCCGGCAGTCGACAGTAGGGCCGCGGGCCCGTCAGCCGAACCGGCCGGCCAGGCCGTCGCCGAGCAGGTCGAAGGCGCGGTCGGCGTCCGCCACCGCCTCGGGATGGACCTCCTCCGCGCTGCGCCCGTCCATGACCTTCCGCCAGTTCTCCCGGGCGAGGACCTGATGGACGGTGACGAGCTGCGCGGCGGCCAGGCGCGGCGCCATGTCGTACGGCGCCGCGGCCGCCGCCTCGTGCAGGGCCTCGGTCAGGGCGTCCTGGTCCGCCGTGCTGTACCGGGCCAGGCGCGCCACCAGCGCCGGTGTGGAGTACACCAGGGCGTGGAAGGCCAGCACCTCGGGATCGTCGTTGAGTCCGGTGACGGGGTCACGCTCGCGCAGCCCGTGGTGGAAGTGGCGGCGCAGTGCGGTCAGCGGCGATTCGCCGGGGGCGCGGCCGCGTACGACGCGGGCCCACTCGCCCTGGTGGTCGGCGATCCGGTGCAGCACCAGATCTTCCTTGGCCGGGAAGTACCGGAACAGGGTCGGCTTGGACACCTCGGCGGCGGCGGCGACGTCGGCCACCGGGACCCGGTCGTAGCCGTGGGCCAGGAACAGCGAGATCGCGGCGTCCGAGATGGCCCGGTGCGTCCGTTCCTTCTTGCGCGCTCGCAACCCTGTCCGCTCGTTCACGCCGTTCACCGTAGCACCGCGCAAGACCGGGGATCGTTTGTAACCGGGTTGCATTTTTAACTCGGTTACGTTTGTCTGGCGTCCGACCGAGATCTGGACAGGAGTAACCATGACCAGTGTGCTGATCGTGGGCGCCGGACCGACCGGGCTGACCCTCGCCTGCGACCTCGCCCGGCGAGGCATCGCCCTGCGCATCATCGAGAAGGCCCCGCGCTTCCCCCGCACTTCGCGCGCCAAGGGGCCCAACCCCCGCAGCCTCGAGGTCCTGGAGGACCTCGGGGTCATCGACGAGGTCCTCGCCTCGGGCACGGCCCCTCCGCCCATGCGCAAGTACCGCGGAGGGCGACCGATCGCGGACGCCCACCCGTACGAGGGCTCCCGGCCCACCCCGGACGCCCCCTACGACCGGGCGTGGCTCCTCGCCCAGTGGCAGCTGGAGGAGATCCTGCGCACCCGCCTCGCGGAGTACGGCGTGGGCGTCGAACTGGGCGCCGAGCTGGCCGAGTTCACCCAGGACGACAGCGGCGTGACGGCCACGCTCGCCGACGGCGGACATATCCGGGCGGACTATCTGGTGGGCTGCGACGGCGGCCACAGTACGACCCGTAAACGTCTGGGAGTCCCGCTCGAAGGGGAGACGGCCCCGGACCAGGTGATGGTCTGTGGCGACGTCGAGGCCGACGGGCCGGACCGCGCGTACTGGCACCAGTGGTTCGACGAGGACGGTGCCGTACTGCTGTGTCCGATTCCGGGGACGCCCTCGGGGGTGGTGGTTCCAGGCCGGCCCCGAACGTGACGCCCGCGGCGGCCTCGTCGAGCCGTCGCTGGAAAGCTTCCAACGGCTTTTCGACCGGCACGCGCGCGTGCCCGGCGTCCGGCTGGCCCACGCCACCCTGCTGTCGACCTACCGGGTCAATGTGCGGATGGCCGGGCGGTACCGGGTGGGCCGGGTCCTCCTGGCCGGTGACGCCGCCCATGTCCATCCCATCGCCGGCGGACTGGGGATGAACACCGGTATCCAGGACGCCTTCAACCTGGGGTGGAAGCTCGCGTGGGCCGTGACCGGCCGGGGAGGTCCCGGTCTGCTCGACACCTACGAGGAGGAGCGGTTGCCCGTCGCCGCCTGGACGCTGGACCTCACCTCCGACCACCTCCGCGCCGCCCTGGAAGCGATCAAGGAGCCGGGGGGCGGTCTGGACGTCGTCTTCACCGAGGAGACGACCACCCTCGGCCTCGGATACCGGTGGAGCTCGCTCTCCCGGGACGGGGACGGACGCAGCGGCCCGCTGCGGGCGGGCGACCGCGCCCCGGACGCCCCCTGCCGTGACGCTGTGACCGGCGCGCCCACGCGCCTGTTCGACCGGTTCGCCGGGCCGCACTTCACCCTGCTCGGCTTCGGCCCGGGCGCTGCCGGTGCCCTGCGGGAAACGGCAGCCGCGACCCGTGGTGACGCCGTGCGGGTATGCCCGGTGGACGCCGGACCGCAGGGCCTGACCGACGACCAGGGGTATGCCCGGTCGGCCTACGGGGTGGCGGACGACGCGCTGGTGCTGATCCGGCCGGACAACTACGTGGGGCTGACCGCAACCGCTTCCGACACCCGGGCAGTGCCGGCCTACCTCGACGCGCTGCGCCACTGAGGCCTCGTCCCCGGCGCCGTACAGCGGTGCCGCTGTGCGGCGTCCGGAAAGTGACGGCGCGTCATGCGTCCGCGGGACGTCTGCGGTGGGTCGGAACACCTGAGCCGCCGACCGGGGGCCGAGCCGTGGAACGCGGGGACCGCGCCGTACGTTTCCCGCCGTGTGCTGCGTTTACTGACTTACCGAACGTCGGTACACCCGGCCCGGTGCCTTCGCCGGCCAGGAGGGCACAGTCCTGCCGGATCCGGAGACGCGACGCCCTCTTGCAGGGACTCGCAGAGAATATGACGAGGGAGGTCCTTGAGGCTCCGGCGAGGTCTCAGCCCGCGAGTACAGGGCTCCGGGGGCCGCGCCGCGGTCCGTGCGCCGTCGGCTGCGCTGGCAGGGCGCCGCAGTCCCGGGCGACAGTGGAGGGGCAGCAGCCGCGAGGGGAGCGACGAGAGGGCGAGGCGATGACGCCGACACCTGACCGGCCCGGAACAGCCCCTGACGAGTACGCGCCGCGCCTGGAGCCCGTACGGGCCGTGGTGTTCGACACCGACGGTGTGATCACCGACTCCGCCCGGGTGCACGCCGAGGCGTGGAAGGTGGCCTTCGACGCGTGTCTGCGGGACTTCCCGCCGGACGATGCCGGCGCCCGCAGGCCGTTCGACATTCGCGAGGACTACCGGCGGCACGTGGACGGCAGATCGCGGCTGGACGGCGCCGCCGCCTTCCTCGCCTCCCGCGGTGTGCACCTGCCCGATGGGCAGCCCGACGACCCGCCCGGCACCGCGACCGTCCGGGCCGTCGCCGCCCGGAAGGAGCAGGTGTTCACCGACCGGCTGCGGGAGCACGGCATCGACGCCTACCCGGGGACGGTCCGGCTGCTGGACGTGCTGTCCCGGCGGGGCGTGCCCCGCGCCGCCGTATCGGCCTCACGGCACGCCGGCGAGCTGTTGTCCCGGGCCGGGGTGCGGGACAGGTTCCAGGTGCTGGTGGACGGCGGCGAGGCCGCCCGTCTGCGCCTGCCGGGCAAGCCCGATCCCGCGCTCTTCCTCGAGGCGGCCCGCCGTCTGGGTGCCCCGCCGGCGGACACCGCGGTGGTCGAGGACGCGCTCGCGGGCGTGGAGGCAGGTCGGCGCGGGGGGTTCGGCCTGGTGGTCGGAGTGGACCGGACGGCAGGCCCCACCAGCGCCGCCGACCTGCGGGAACACGGCGCGGACCTGGTGGTCCGGGACCTCTCCGAGCTGCTGACCGCTTCCTCGCAAGCCGGCCCGTCAGAAGCCGGGTCCTCGCACGCTGGCCCGTCAGAAGCCGGGTCCTCGCAAACCGGCCCGTCACAAGTCGGGTCCTCGCCGTCAGCGGCCTCGCAGGCGGCCCCGCCCGCGGTCGGCATCCCCTCGCCGCCGCCCGGCAGTACCACCGCGGGAGCCTGACGATGGAGGAGTGGACCTGGGAGTACACCGGATATCACCCCCCGCAGGAGCGGCTCCGGGAATCGCTGTGCACCCTCGGCAACGGCTACTTCGCCACCCGTGGCGCGGCGCCCGAGAGCGTCGCCGACGACGTCCACTACCCGGGCACCTACGCGGCGGGCTGCTACAACCGTCTGATGTCGATCGTGGGAGGCCGCCAGGTCGAGAACGAGGACATGGTCAATCTGCCGAACTGGCTGCCGTTGCGCTTCCGCATCCGTACGGAGGAGGGCTCGGACCCGTGGTTCTCCCAGGACGCCGCTGAGCTGCTCGACTACCGGCAGAGCCTGGACCTGCGCGGGGGCACCCTCACCCGCCGGATCCGGTACGAGGACCCGGACGGCCGGCGGATGCGTGTCGAGCAGATCCGTCTCGTCCATATGGGAGAGCCGCATCTGGCCGCGCTGCGGACGGAGTTCACGCCCGAAGGCTGGTCGGGGGAGATCGAGGTCGAGTCCGCGCTCGACGGTGAGGTCACCAACGAGGGCGTCCACCGCTACCGGGACCTCAATGGCAGTCATCTCGCCGATACGCACACCGGCGCCATGGAACCGGAGACGCTCTGGCTGACCTGCCGTACCAACACCTCGCAGATCGGTATCGGCATGGCCGCGCGCACCAGCGTCATCGGACCCGATCCCACCTGGGCCCGGCAGCACATCGGGCACGCGCGGGCGGCACATCTGCTCAACCTCCCCATCGCACCGCACGCCCCCGTCACCGTCGACAAGATCGTCTCGCTGCACACCTCCCACGACCCGGCGATCAGCGATCCCCTCCAGGCGGCTGCCGACAACGTCGCCGAGGCTCCCGGCTTCGCCGGTCTCCTGGAGTCCCAGGCAGCGGCGTGGGAACAGCTGTGGCGCCGCGCCGAGCTGGACGTTCCCGGTGAGGCGGGCCTCATCCTGCGGCTCCATCTCTTCCACGTGCTCCAGACGCTCTCCCCGCACACCGCGGAGCTCGACGTGGGAGTCCCGGCCCGCGGGCTCCACGGTGAGTCGTACCGGGGGCATGTGTTCTGGGACGAGCTGTTCGTGCTGCCGTATCTGAACCTGCACCTCCCGGAGGTCTCGCGGGCTCTGCTGAACTACCGGCACCGGCGGCTGCCGCAGGCCGTCCGGATGGCGGGTGAGGCGGGCCGGTCCGGTGCCATGTACCCATGGCAGAGCGGCAGCGACGGGCGGGAGGAGACCCAGCAGCTGCATCTGAACCCCCGGTCGGGGCGCTGGCTGCCGGATTACTCGCGGCTGCAGCACCACGTCGGCTCGGCCGTCGCGTACAACGTGTGGCAGTACTGCCAGGCCACGGGGGACACCGAGTACCTGCAGACCAAAGGCGCGGAGATGCTGCTGCAGATCGCGCGCTTCTGGGCGGACAGCGCCGTCCTCGACCCCGGCTTCCGCCGCTACTGCATCCGCGGTGTGGTCGGCCCCGATGAGTACCACGACGCGTATCCGGACGCCGCCGAGCCGGGCCTGGACGACAACGCGTACACCAATGTCACGGCCGCCTGGGTCCTCGGTCACGCACTGGACCTGCTCCGCGATCTGCCCGAGCCGCGGAGGCGGGGGTTGCTCGAGGACGTGGGGCTGACGGACGGCGAACTCGATCGCTGGGAGGATGTCTCGCGACGGCTGCGGGTGCCCTTCCACCGCGGCGTCATCAGCCAGTTCGACGGTTTCGGGGACCTCGCCGAGCTGGACTGGGGCACCTACCGCGAGCGCTACGGCGACATCCGGCGGCTGGACCGGATCCTGGAGGCCGAAGGCGACACGGTCAACCGGTACCAGGCCTCCAAACAGGCCGATGTCCTGATGCTCGGCTATCTGTTCTCCCCCGCCGAGCTGTCGGGTCTCTTCCGCCGGCTCGGCTACGAGCTGGACGACGCGACCTGGCACCGCACCGTCGACTACTACCTGCACCGCACCTGCCACGGGTCCACCCTCAGCGGACTCGTGCACGGCTGGGTGCTGGCCCGGGTGCGGCGCGCCGAGACATGGACCTTCGTCCGGGAGGCGCTCGAGGGCGATGTGGCCGACCTGCAGGGCGGTACGACCGGGGAGGGCATCCACCTCGGTGCCATGGCCGGGACGCTCGATCTGGTGCAGCGCGGTCTGACCGGCCTGGAGACCCGCGACGACGCGCTGTGGCTGGACCCCGTGCCGCTGCCCGAGCTGTCCGAGTACGGGGTCTCCCTGCGGTACCGCGGCCACTGGGGCGTGGATCTGCGACTGCGCCACGGTCAGCTGCGGTTCGCAGTCCCGGCGTCGTCGGAGCCGCCGATCCGTCTGATGCTGTCCGGCCGGTCGGTCATGGTCGGCCCCGGCGAGTCGTGCCGGCTACGGCTGCCGTTCGACTGAGCGGCTCACAGCGCGACCGGTTCTCCCGCGGGTGTCGGCGGCTCAGCCGGGCCGACCGGTCCTCATGCGCGCCTCGGCAGCTCAGCTGTCACGAGGCCGTCCGGTTTTCATGGGCGGCGCCGAGCGGCCCGTCGGACGCGCCGGGCGCGTGCCGGCGGCTCAGCTGTCACGAGGCGGAACCGGTTCTCCTGCGGGTATCGGCGGCTCGGCTGTCACGAGGCCGTCCGGTTCTCCTGCGCGTGCCGGCGGCTCAGCCGCCACCGGGCCGACCGGCTCTCATGCGCCGCGCCGGCGACGCAGCCTCCACCGGGCCGAGCGTGCCGCGCGGCGCAGCCGGTACGCCGGACCGGGCCGCCCCGGCTCCTGCCGGTGCCGGTCGAGCTCCTCGGCCAGCCACTGGGAGCGCCGTTCGACATCCAGCTCGTTCAGCAGCCGATCGACGTTGGCGAGCAGGGCCCCGTGCAGCTCCCACCGGTCCGGCTCCTTCTCGGACTCGGTCAGCAGCAGATCCGCGATCCGCTGGCGGTCCTCCCGCCCCTCCTCCAGCGCCTTGGCCAGCTCCGCCTCCGCCACCTCGGCATTGGAGCTCACCTGCGCGGTGATCAGCCGGCCGAAGCTGTCGACGGCGTCGGCGATATGGGTGAACAGCTCGCTCAGGACGGCGGCGAGCAGCCCCTCGTACACCGGCTCGTTCCGCCGCCGGTGGGAGAGATCGGTCAGCGACCGGCACAGGGTCCGCAGCACCACCGCGCAGATCTCCAGGGTGTCGAGGCCGCTGCGCAGCACCAATCGCGCGAGCAGACCCTCCCGGACCCGCGGATTGAAGCGCATGCTCTCGTCCGCCCGGTTCAGCGCCGCGTCGACCTGGGCGATCTCGTTGTCGAGCACCCGGGCTCCATGGAGCCAGCGCACGGCGTCGTCCCGGGTCGCGCCCCGCTCCAGCTCCCGGGAGATCTGCATCAGCAGCGCCCGCATCCGCCGGGCCAGGTCCGCGATGGCCTCGCCCGCCGGCTCCACCAGCACCGGCGGAGCGACCAGCGCGTTGAGGAGGATCCCGACCGCGGCGCCGATCAGCGTCTCGGCCACCCTGCTCCACGCCGCCTGCGCCACATGACTGACGCCCAGCACGAGCATGGCGCTGATCGCCACCTCCGGTACGAACTCGTCGACGCGCACCATATGGCCGACGACCAGCGAGGAGAGGATGAGCAGGCCGAGGCTCCACCAGCTCAGTCCGACGATGGCGCTGAACGCCGAGGCGATCAGCACACCCGCCACCACGCTGTTCACCCGGCGCATGCCGGTGGTGAGGGTCGCGTACAGGCTGACCTGGACGACCAGCAGTGCCGTCAGCGGTGCGAGCAGGGGCGGCGGGCCTCCCGAGATGAGCCAGTCGGCGGCCGCGAAGGCGGCCGTCGCGGCCACGGTGCACCGCACCGTCTGCACCACGATCGGCTCGTTGTGCCGCCGGAGGAGGCCGGCGACCGTCTCGGAGAGTCCTCGCACACTTCTCATGGTTCCCGGGAGCGGCGCGATGGGCATCATCGGCGCCGGTCCGTCCGGGGGCCGGTCGGCAGGCGAAGAGAGGGGGCGGGTGGCACAGTGGCGGACATGTCGTCCACGCGCGCGGTGCACGGAGCGCCTTGCTGGGTGAGTTTGATGACGCGCGACCTCGAGGCCGCGCAGAGCTTCTACGGGGCGGTGATGGGGTGGACGTTCAGCCCCGGGACCCTGGGCGAGGACTTCACCATGGCCCTGGCGGACGGGCATCCGGTGGCCGGCATCGGAGCCCTCGCGCACACCATGGGAGTCCCCGTCTCCTGGACCGTGTACTTCTCCGTCGAGAGCGCCGACATCACGGCCTCCCGGATCCGGGAGCGCAGCGCCACGGTGGCGGTCGGTCCCCTGACCTTCGGCAAGGGCCGTGCCGCACTGGCCGCCGACCCGGCCGGGGCCGTCTTCGGCTTCTGGGAGGGCGAGGTGGTCCCCGGCTGGCAGGTGGGGAAGGGGGGCGCCCCGGCCTGGCTGGAGTTGCGTACCCGCGACGCCTTCGCCGCGGCCATCTTCTACGCCGAGGTCTTCGACTGGGCCTCCGGGAGGCCCGACAGCTGCGAGGTCGAGTACGAGCACGACGCGGTCGTCGTCCTGGCCGGCGGACAGAAAGTGGCCCGCCTGCGCGGGGGCGGTGTCGAGGCGGACCCCGACCCGCAGGTCCGGCCGCGCTGGAACGTGTACTTCCGGGTGGCCGATGTCGACGCCGCCGCGGAAGCGGCCCTGAAGGCCGGCGGCACGCTCGCCGCCGAACCGGACGACTCCTCCATCGGGCGCGCGGCGACGCTCCGCGACCCGCAGGGGGGTCTGTTCACCGTGACGACGGGGGGCGACACCTCCGCCGTGTGACCGAGCCGCCTGCCCGGTCGACGAGCGGTTTCAGCCGGCGTACGGGGACGGCCGGTCACCCTCCGTGCCCGGTTCCGGCAGCGGACGGAGGCCGCCGGCCGGTTCCGCCGGTGACGACATGCCCGCGCCGCCCCGCTCCCCTCGCGCGCGGCGCCGGTGCACGCCCGCTGCCCCCGCCCGGACGGCCCGTCGGCCGAGAGGCCGCCCCGGCCCGCTCCGGTTAGCGTGAGGAGCATGCAATCGCCGCTGCGTACGGAACGTCTGGTGGTGCGCGACTGGTCCGCCTCCGATGCCGAGGCGGCGCTCCGGATCTACGGTGCCGAGGAGGTCGCCCACTGGCTGACCCCCGCGATGCACCGGGTGGGGGATCTCCCGGCCATGCGGGCCGTGCTGCAGGCGTGGGAGGAGTCGCAGCCCAACCTGGTGCGGCCGTCGGGGAGGTGGGCGGTCGAGCGGCAGGAGGACGGCCATGTGGTCGGCGGGCTCGTCATCCGGATGCTGCCGCCCTACGAGGTGGACCTGGAGATCGGCTGGCAGCTGTGCCCCGAGGCCTGGGGGAGGGGCTACGCGACCGAGGCCGGGACCGCGCTGGTCCGCTGGGCGTTCGAGCAGGGCGTCGACGAACTGTTCGCGGTCGCCCGCCCCAACAACACCAGGGCCGCGGCGACGGCACGCAGGATCGGGATGGAGTGGGTGGGGGAGACGTCCAAGTACTACGACATGCGGCTCAACGTCTACCGCATCCGCCCCTCCGACCTGCCGGAACCGGTACGGATGCCCACGGACGGCCGGGCCCGCTGACCGGGCCCGGCAGGTGAGCCGCCGACGACCGGGAGGGAGCGCCGTGGAGCCCGACATCGCCGACAACCCCGGGAAGTCACGCTTCGAGATCCTCGACGGCGACGAGCTCGTGGGATTCGCCGAGTACCACCGGTACCGGGACGAGCTCGCGCTCACCCATACCGAGATCGCCTCCCGGTTCGAAGGCCGGGGGATGGGCGGACAGCTGGTGCGTACGGTTCTCGACACGGCGCGGGAGCAGCACCTCGCGGTCCTGCCCTACTGCCCCTTCGTACGGGGCTGGATCGGCAAGCACCCCGAGTACAGGGAGCTGGTTCCGAGCGGAGAGCACGAGCGGTTCGGCCTCTGACGGCGGTGTGCGGTCTTCAGGTCCGGCGTGGCGGCCTCCGGGTCCGGCTGGTTCGGCGGCCCCGGTGCGGCCGCCTCTCCGTGGGTGGAGGCCGCCACCGGCCGGGGCGAACGCCGTGACGACCGGTCCGCTTCACCGGGGCGGGCCCACGGCCCCGCGGTCATGGGTGTGGCGCCCGCCTTCCCGTTGGGCGGGCGCCACAGCCGTCGGGGCGGAGGAGCCGGGGAGCCCTCCGGCAGTCCGCCCCGTAGGAGTCGAAGCCCGTGGGCTTCGCGGGGTGTTACCGGTTGACGCAGTAGTTGCCGAAGGTGGGGTTGAGGAGGCCGACGACACTGATGGTGTTCCCGCAGGCGTTGACCGGAACGTGGACCGGAGCCTGGACGACGTTGCCGGAGCCGATGCCGGGGGAGAACACGGCGGCGCCCTGCGCTCCCGAGTCGGCGACGGCGGCACCGGCGGCCCCGGAGAGGGCGGCACCAGCAGCAACGGCCAGAACGGCGGCCTTGGCAATACGCGACATGACGCTAACTCTTTCCTCAGTCGTACAGAACGAAGATCCCGGCCTGTGACAAGCAGGGAACCGGATCAACGCACCGCGGAGGATGAGGATGCGCCTCCCGTCCCGCTTTAGCCCGATCGGGTGATCGCGAGCCGGGACCGGGGCAGCGGCGCGCTCAGGGCTCCACCACGATCTTGCGGCCCTGGCCGGACCGGAACCGGTCCAGTGCCTGCGGGTACTGCTCCAGCGGCAGCCGGTGGCTGATGAAGACCTCCGGGTCGAGCACCCCCGCCGCGAACAGCTCCGCGGCACGTTCGTAACTGTGCAGCACCGCCATGGAGCCGGTGATGGTGATCTCCTGGTTGTAGATGCGGTACGGCTCGATGGTGGCGGTGGTCGCGTAGTCGGCGACACCGAACTGCAGGAAGGTGCCCGCCTTGGCGACGCGGCCGAGCCCGTCCTGGATCGCCGCCGCGTTCCCGGTGGCGTCGATGACCACGTCCCAGCCGCGGGGGTTGTCCAGCTCCTCGGCGGCCGCGGCGGCGCGAGAGCAGCCCAACTTCTGTGCTGTGGCGAGCCGTTCCGGGTTGACGTCGAGGACGTCCACCGCGGTGGCGCCGGTGCGCTTGGCGAGCTCCAGCATCATCAGGCCCATCGTGCCCGAGCCGTAGATCAGCACTTCGGCGCCGAGCCGGCTGCCGAGCACGTCGTAGCCCCGGACGGCGCAGGAGAGCGGCTCGATCAACGCCGCGTCCCGTACGTCCACATGGTCCGGCAGGCGGACGCAGTTGGCCGCGGGGGCAAGGGCGTACTCGGCGGCGCCTCCGGCGACGCTCACCCCGATCGCCGCCCAGCGGTCGCAGAGGTTGTTGTGGCCGACGCGGCAGTAGCGGCACTCATGGCAGTACAGCGAGGGGTCGACGGCGACCCGGTCGCCCACCGCCAGTTCGGTCACGTCGCTGCCGACCCCCACGATCTCACCGGCGAACTCATGGCCGGGCACGACCGGCAGGGTGGGGGCGAACTCGCCCTGGAGGATATGGAGATCGGTGCCGCACAGCCCGCAGGCGGCGACATCCACCACGACCTCCCGCGGCCCCGGAGCCGGATCGGGCAGGGTGGTAACGGTGACCTTGCCGGGTGCTTCGATGAGCGCGGCCCTCATTTGACGGCTCCAAGGGAGAGGCCCTGGACGAGCTTGTCCTGGGCGGCGAAACCGGCGGCGAGCACCGGCAGGGAGATGACGACCGACGCGGCGCACAGCTGGGCGAGGAACAGGCCCTCGCTGGTGACGAAGCCGGTCAGGAAGACGGGTGCGGTCTGAGCCGTGACCCCGGTGAGCACCCGGGCGAAGAGCATCTCGTTCCAGCTGAAGATGAAACAGATCAGCGCGGTCGCGGCGATGCCGGGGCCGGCCACCGGGGCCACGATGCGGGCGAGGATCGTGCGCAGAGGCGCCCCGTCGACCCGGGCGGCCTCGATGACGGACACCGGGATGTCCGCGAGGAAGGACTGCATCATCCAGACCGCGATCGGCAGGTTCATCGACGTGTAGAGGATGACCAGCAGCCAGATGTTGTCGAGCATCCCGGTGCTCTTGGCGAACAGGTACACCGGCAGGAGCCCGGCCACGACCGGCAGCATCTTCGTGGACAGGAAGAAGAAGAGCACATCCGTCCACTTGCGCACCCGGCGGATGGACAGCGCGTACGCCGCGGGCAGCGCCAGGAGCAGCACGAAGAGCGTGGAGACCACGCTCGCCGTCGTGGAGTTGATCAGGGCGGGCCAGGGGCTCGCTCCGCCCGTGGCGCCGAAGAACTCCCGGTAGCCGTCCAGGGTGAGCGAGGCGGCCAGGGACGGCGGGTTGGTGGCGGCGTCCGCCTCCGAGTGCAGTGAGGTCAGCACCATCCAGGCCACGGGAAGCACGAACAGGATGGCGGCCAGCCAGGCCAGCAGGCCCAGCGCCGCGCTGCGGCGCCGGGCCCGGCGCGCGGCGGGCGGACGGGGGAGAGCGGACGAGGTCATGCCCGCGACACCTCCTCGCGGAAGAGGGAGGAGACCACGCGCAGGGCGAAGGTCGCGATGACGATGGAGCCGATCACGACGAGCACGCCCGCGGCCGAGGCCTGCCCGTACTCGTGGGCCTTGTAGAAGGCCTGGTAGATCGTGTAGGGCAGGTTGGCGGTGCCCAGACCGCCGGAGGTGATGATGAAGACCGCGTCGAAGTTCTGCACGATGTGGATGGAGCCGAGCAGGACGCCGAGTTCGAGGTAGCGCCGCAGATGCGGCAGCGTGAGATAGCGGAAGATCTGTCCGTTGCTCGCGCCGTCGAGACGGGCCGCCTCCACCATCTCCAGGGGCCGGCTCTGCAGCCCGGCCAGCAGGATCAGCATCATGAACGGTGTCCACTGCCAGACCAGGGAGGTCTCCACCGCGAGCAGCGGCATACCGGAGATCCAGTCGGGCTGCGCGGGCGTGTCGTCCCCGACGAGCTCGCCGAGCCAGGTCAGGCCGCCGTTGAGGAGCCCGTACTCGGGGTTGTACAGCGCGTGCTTCCACAGCTGCGCCGCGGCGACCGGAACCAGCAGGAAGGGAGCGATGAGCAGGGTGCGCACCAGGCCCCGGCCGAAGAACGCACGGTCCAGCAGCAGTGCCAGCAGCAGTCCGATGACCACGCTCGCGATGACGACGGTGGCGGTCAGCAGGGCGGTGGTGAGCACCGAGTCGCGCAGTTCCGGGTCGGTGGCCACGGCAGTGTAGTTGGACAGCCCGGTGAAGTGACGGGCGTCGGGGGCCAGGGCGTTCCAGTCGAAGAGGGAGATCACCAGGGTGGCCACAAAGGGCAGTTGGGTGACCGCTACCAGGAACACCAGCGCCGGCAGCAGCGGGAGCCGCCGGGACCGGGCGCCGCGGATGCGGTGGGTGCGGGCGTCGCGGGGAGGCGCGGTCCCGGGGTTCGGTGGCGGGGCGCGATGTGCGCGCACCGGTGTCGGTGTGGTCATCGCTCCTGGTACTCCTTGCCGACCTTCTCGGCCAGCTTCTGGGACTTCTTCAGGGCCTCGTCGACCGACTGGCGGCCGGCGATGGCCGCGCTGATCTCTTGCGAGACCTTGGTGCCGAGGTCGGAGAACTCCGGGATGCCGACGAACTGGATGCCGATGGTCGGCCGTGGCTGAGTGCCCGGGTCGCGGGGCCTGGCGTTGCTGATCGACTCCTGGGTGACCTTCGCGAAGGCGCCCGCGGCCTTCCGGTAGTCGGCGTTGGCATAGGTGGAGGCCCGCTTGCCGGCGGGTGCGTCCGCCCAGCCGGTCTCCTTGCCGACGAGGGCCTCGTAGCCCTTGCCGGAGGCCCAGGAGATGAACGTCCAGGCCTTGTCGGGATTCGTGGACGCCTTCTGCATGCCCCAGGCCCAGGTGTAGAGCCAGCCGGAGTGCGCGGTCCGCTCCACGGGCGCGGGCACATAGCCGATCTTGCCCTTCACCGGGGACTTCGCCGCCTCCAGGGAGCCGGCGGCGGCCGTCGCGTCGTACCACATGGCGGCCTTGCCCTGGGTGAGGTTGTTGAGGCACTCGGCGTATCCCGCCTGGGCGGCACCCGCCTCGCCGTGCCGGCGCACCAGATCGACATAGAACTTTGTCGCTCTGGTGAACTCCGGTGAGGTCAGCCGCGCCTGCCAGTCCTTGGTGAACCAGGTGCCGCCGAAGGTGTTGACGACCGTGGTGAGCGGGGCGATCACCTCACCCCAGCCGGGCTGGCCCCGCAGGCAGATGCCCTTCATCCCGGGCTGTGCCCCGTCGGCCTTCGCCGCGAGGCCGGCGACCTGTTTCCAGGTCGGCTTATCCGGCATCTTCAGGCCTTTCTCGGCGAAGACGTCCTTGCGGTACATCAGAAAGGACGACTCGCCGTAGAAGGGCTGGCCGTAGAGCTTGCCGTCGTCGGCGGTGAGGGACTCCCGCACCGGCTGCAGGATGTCGTTCTGATCGAAGGCCTTGTCCTTGGCGGCATAGTCGTCCAAGGGGTGGAGCCACTGGTTCTTCGCGTAGAACGGCACTTCGAAGTTGCTGATCGTGGCGACGTCGTACTGTCCGGCCTGGTTGGAGAAGTCCTGACTGATCTTGTCGCGGACGTCGTTCTCGGGGAGCAAGGTGAATTTGACCTTGATCCCGGTCTTCCGGGTGAAGTGGTCCGCGGTGAGCTTCTGCAACTCGACCATCTGCGGGTTGTTCACCATGAGGACGTTGATGGTGTCGCCGTCGGCGGATCCGGTCCCGCCGGCGCCTGCGCACGCCGCGAGCAGTGCCCCGGTGGCTGTGGCCACGACGAGGGTGCGTACGCCGTGTCGTCCCTGGACAGGCATGAGAGTCTCCCGACTGCTCGGTTGAGCTGTGGTGTGGAGCGGGGCGCCCGGTTCCGGGCATGCCGGGCCGGACCACCCGCGGGGGGTGGTGTGGGGAGAGAACTGGAGTTGTCGGTGGAGGGTGCGGCTCACACCCGGATGATCTGGGGGCCCAGCAGGGAGTAGCGCTGGCCCTCGGCCGGCGGCAGCCCCGTGTCGGTCACGATCGCCTCGAAGTCGGCCACGTCCGCGAACCGGCAGAAGCTGACCGCCCCGAACTTGGTATGGACGCCCGCGAAGACCCGTCGTCGCGCCACCCGCATCACCTGGGCCTTGACCTCGCTGACCGCCGGATCCGGTGTGGTCAGCCCATAGCTGCGGGAGATGCCGTTGGCCCCGACGAAAGCCAGGTCGATGACGAAGCCGGAGAGCATATGGGTCGCCCAGTGGTCGACGGTGGCCATCGTGCCGCCGCGGACGCGGCCGCCGAGGAGGAGGACGGTGATCCGCCCGGAGGCCGCCAGCCCGCTCGCCACCGCCAGCGATGCCGTGACCACGGTGAGCGGCCGTTCGCGGGGGAGGGCCTCCGCGATGAGCTGCGGGGTGAACCCCTCGTCGACGAAGACGGTCTCCGCGTCACCGAGAAGCTCGGCGGCGGCGGAGGCGATCCGGGACTTCTCCGGCACGTGCATGGTGGTGCGGAAAGCCAGGGTCGTCTCGAACCCCGCGCTCTCCACCGGATACGCGCCGCCGTGCGTGCGTCGTACGAGCCCGTGTTCCTCCAGGGCGTGCAGATCCCGACGGACGGTCTCCTTGGCGACCCCGAAGTCGGCGGACAGCGTGGTGACATCGACGGACCCCGTGCGTCGGGCCAGGTCGAGAATCCCCCGCCGTCGCTCCTCGGCGTCCACGGCGCACCTCCTTCTCTCCTCGGCCGACCCGATGCCCGTTCGGGCTGGTGAAATCGTTTCTACAAGCCCGAACGCACGGTGGCCAGGCTCGTCACAGCGAGGATCGTGACCGTTTGTGCCCGTTCCGGGAACGGCATCGCCGCTGCGCAGCAACGGAACGGCCGGTTCCGGGGAGGGGGGCGGCTGCCCGGATGGGGCGTCGGCGAGCCCACTTTCCGCCCGTTCCGGAGTCCGCCCGTTCCGGAGAAGGGCGGAGGAGAGCCGCGGTCCCCAGGAGCCCACCGCGTCCCCGGACGGCGGCCTCCGGGGGGCGGTGGGTCCTTACCGGGGCGCGAGGCCGGTCAGCCCGCGCCTGCGGCGTGCTCCGTGCAAGCAGACAGGGTGCGGCGGGAGTACGCGGCCCCCTGCGCGAGGCACGGACGAGGGCACGGACGCGGAAGAGCCGCGGAAGAGCCGCGGAAGAGCCGCGGAAGAGGTACGGAAAGGCACGGAAAGGCACGAAAAGGCACGGAAGAGGGCACGGCCCGACCGCACGGGGCGTACGGCGGCGCTGCTCGCGACGGGCCGCAGCCCGCCGCGGCCCGGCTGCGGCGGTTCCGGAGGCAGGCGGCGGTCCACGGCTGCGGGCACATGGACCGATCGGCACGGATGAGGCCGGCCCGTACACACCCCGGCCCACGTATCCCGGAGGAACTCGCCCGCTCCTCGGTGGCCGGGACGACCCGAACCCCGCGGCTTCCCGGCGCCGTGAGCGGCCCCGCAGGTCCGGCACGCCGTGTCAGCTCGCGGCGGCCGGCAAACCGTGTCAGCTCGCGGCCAGCAGAGCCGGCCGGTCCTCCCGGAGCACCGGGTCCGGGCAGGGGACGCGGACCACGGCCGGGCCGTCGGCCGGCGCCGGCTGCCGGTGCCGACGGGCGCCGTCCGCCGTGAGGACGACCAGGCCCCAGGCGGTGAGCACGCCCGCGGCAAGCGCCGTCAGTGCCCCCGCGACGCCGAAGCGGAACCCCTCGTCCAGCACCACCATGCCAACGCCCGCCGCCACCACCGGGTTGACGACAGTCACCGTCGCCAGCGGCGCGGTCAGCCCGCCCCCGCGGTAGGAGGCCTGCGAGGCCGCCAGGCCCGTGGCGGCCAGCAGCGCGATCATGCCCATGCTCGGCAGTTGCCCGGCCACCGAGGCCGGGGACCAGTCCTCGGCCACCGTCTTGACGAACACCGAGGAGACACCGAAGGAGACCCCGGCCGCACCGGCCAGGGCCACGCTCCGCACCCCCGGCCGCCGCGCCCGCCGACCCGCCGGTACGAGCACGGCGATCGCCCCCGCGGCGCACGCCGCCACCCCGAGCCGCTCGTTGCCGGACAGGGGTTGCGACTGCTCGGCCGGGCCGGTCAGCAGCAGAATCCCGGCCAGCCCCACCGAGACCATCAGGGCACCGCGCCAACCGGCGGACGTGACCTGCCGTCCTACACACACCGCCGCCATGGGCAGCACGAAGACGATGGTCAGGACGCCCAGCGGCTGGACGAGCGTCAGCGGCCCGCAGCCCAGGGCCACCACGTGAAGGGCCGCTCCGGCCCCGTTCAGCGCGACCGCGGACCACCACGCCCGGTGGCGGAGGAGCGCGGTCCGCCGCCGCGAGGTAACGGCCGTCGCGACTCTCTCCTGGACGATGGCGGCCGCGCCGTAACAGACCGCTGACGCCAGGGACAGCAGTACGGGCGGTGTCAGTGAGCTCATGTCCGGTCCTGCCGGGGAGATCGGTGGCTGATCACGGGCTCAACCCTCCCCGCCGGGCGCCCCGTTGTCGTCGTCTTGCGGTGCCCACCTCGCGTACACCTGACGGAGGACGCCGGGAAGCCGGATCCGCCTCCTGACGGAGACCGGCGGCGGACCTGGTGACGGCGGTCGCCTCCGCCGCATCTGTGCCGCCACCGGCCGGGAGTGCCATCCGGGGCGCCCTGTGACCGCGGCACGCGAGGAAACGGAGGACGGGGGTCTGAATCCAGGGCGCCGGGGTACCCGACGGCCGGCGGCGGATGTCGCCGCACACCGTTGCGATCTGTCCGGGAGGTATGTGATGACGCACCCCGACCCCGTGCCGCCTACACCCACCCCTCCGCCCGGTCCCGGACCGGGGCCCGTACCCGGTCCGAGCCCCGGGCCCGTACCACCTGATCCGATCCCGCCCGTCCCGCCGGGGCCCAACCACCCGGACCCGGCGCCGGGTCCCGAGCCCCAGCCGGCCCCGGCTCCTCCCGCGGGAACGGACTGACGCCATGGAACTGCTCGACGCGTTCGACAGGGGGCGCGCGGAGTTCGGCCACCGGGTGCACCGGGTGGCGGCCGACCAGTGGTCGGCCGCCACGCCGTGCACCGAGTGGTCGGTGCGCGATCTGGTCAACCACCTCGTCGGCGAGCATCTCTGGGCGCCGTGGTTGCTGCGTGGCGCGACGCTCGCCGAGGTCGGCGACCGGTTCGAGGGCGATGTGCTCGGAGACGATCCGGTAGCCGCGTGGGACCGGGCCGAGAAGGATTCGGCCGCCGCGTTCCACCGGCCCGGAGCGCTCGACATCGATGTGGAGACCAGCGGCGGTCCGATCCCCGCCACCGCGTACGGCTGGCAGATGATCACCGACCTCACGGTGCACGCCTGGGATCTGGCCCGCGGCATCGGGGACGACGAGCCGCTGGACGAGGAGCTGGCGTCCGAGGTATTCGACTTCGTCGAACCGCAGGCGGGCAGCTGGCAAGGCGCCGGGGTCTTCGCCCCTCCGGTCGAGGTGCCGGCCTCCGCGCCCGTCCAGGACAGGCTCGTCGGCCTCCTGGGCCGCCGCCCCTGACGGACGGGACCGGCGCGGACGTCGTACCGCCCGCGCTCTGCCACGCTGCGGTGCGTGTGCCCACGCTGCGCCACGTGCGATGCGGCCATGCGCCCGTGCTCGCCTTCCGGCCAGCGCCCGTGCTCGCCTTCCGGTCCCGCGCCCGTGCTCGCCTTCGGGATCTCCGCCCGCTCGCCCTCCACGATGCGGGCTGTGCGTCCGTGCCCTCCCGCGGTGCGGCCTCCCCGTCGGTTCTATGCTCAGAGACGCCGATGAGCGGGACTGGCCCCGCATATGGCCGTTCTGGCAGCGGATCGTGGCCGCGGGGGAGACGTACGCCATGGACTCGCGGACCCCCGAGCCCGCGGCCCCGGACCTGTGGATGGGGCCCTCTTCGCGGGTTTCGTGGCCGAGGACGCCGGCCGGATCGTCGGTTCGGCCTACCGCAAGCCCACCTACGGCGGCCCCGCTGCGCATATCGCCAACGCCGGTTTCATGGTCGACCCCGACGAGGCGGGTCGCGGCATCGGCCGTCGTCTGGCCGAGCACTTCCTCCAGGAGGCGCGGCGAGAGGGTCACGAAGGCATGGTGTTCAACGCGGTCGTCGAGACCCACCCGGCCATGTCGCTCTGGACGTCGCTGGGCTTCTCGGTCATCGGTACGGTCCCGCGGGCCTTCCGCCACCCCCGTCCACGGCCCGGTGGCACGGAACATCCTCCACCCGGAGCTCTGACCGGAGCAGGCTGACCGGAGCCGGAGCTTCCACCGGAGTTCCCGGATCCGACCGGTGCGGGTCCGACGCGGGGTTGCCGGACCGGGCGGTTCAAGCCACCTTGGGTGCCGTACGTGTGAGAGCCACCCCCCCGCGCACCGTCCGGACCGGAGGAATCATGGGCCCCCTCGTACCGCCACATCACCTGGTCGGCAGCGGACCCCGCCGGGTCATCGCCGTCCACGGCTGGCTCGCCGACCGGGCGGCGTACGCCGCCGTGCTCCCGCACGTCGACCGGGACGCCTTCACCTACGCCATACCGGATCTGCGCGGCTATGGGGAGGCCCGCGACACCCCCGGCGCGTACACCACCAGCGAGGCGGGACGAGACCTGCTGGCGCTCGCCGATCACCTCCGCTGGCCGCATTTCTGGCTCGTCGGCCACTCCATGGGCGGTGCGGTCGCGCAGCGTGTCGTGGCCGCCGCGGGCCACCGGGTACGAGGCGTGGTCGGGGTCTCGCCCGTTCCGGCCAGCGGGGTTCCGATGACGGAGGAACAGTGGGAGCTCTTCGCGTCCGCCGCCGGCCGGCCGGAGAACCGCCGGACCATCATCGACCGGACGACGGGAGGCCGGCATCCCGCCGCGTGGCTGGATCTGATGGTGCGTCACTCCATGGACTGCACCGACCCGAAGGCCTTCCGGGCCTGGCTGGACTCCTGGGCCCTGGAGGACTTCCACGAGGAGATCGAAGGATCGCCGGTGCCGGTGCGGGTCGTGGTGGGGGCGCATGATCCGGCGCTGTCGGCGGAGACGATGCGGCGGACCTGGCTGCGCTGGTATCCGCGCGCCGATCTTGTCGAGCTTTCCTGGGCGGGGCATTACCCGGCGGACGAGGCCCCGTTCGAACTCGTCCGCGCCATGGAGGACTTCCTGTACCGGTGAGGCCCGCGACGCCGTACGGGGCGGGGTGCGCGGCCGCGTACGGGGAGGGGCGCGCGACCGAGTTCGGGCGGGGCCTGAGGCCGTGTTCGGGCGGGGCGTGAGGCCGTGTACGGGCGGGGCCCGCGGCGGCTGTGGGCCGGGCGCGAAGCCGTACCGGGTGAGGCGCGCGAGGCCGTACCGGTATGCCTGCGAGGCCGGATGGTGACGTGCGTGAAGCCGTACGGTGACGCACACGAGGCCGGTCCGTGTCGCCCGGACCCGGCCCGGGTCCGGGCCCGGAAAACATGGCCAATTTGAACGCACCTGACGCCACCGTCCGTACTTAGCGCCGTCAGAGGCGCATCCGCGCGCCGGACGGAAGCGGACTGCAGGAGTGGACATGAGGAAGTGGCAGAGCGCCTCGATCGCGGTGACCGCTGCGGCGATCATGCTGACGACGGCATGCGGGACCGAGACGAACGGGGCGCAGTCGACCGGCGTGCAGCCCGCGGGGCAGGCCGACGCCGCGAACGGACAGGGCAACGGCGTCGGACAGGGCGGCAACGGGAACGGGGGCGCGGCGCCGCAGGGCGGCAAGGCCAAGGCGGCGGGCCAGTTGATGATCGGTGAGAACAAGAAGCTCGGATCCATACTGGCCGACAGCGAGGGGTTCACCCTCTACCGGTTCGACAAGGACACGCCCGAGCCCTCGAAGTCCAACTGCGACGGCGACTGCGCCACCACCTGGCCGCCCGTCCCCGCTGCCGATGTCTCCGCGGCCGCCGGAATCGACGCCTCGCTGCTGGGCGAGGTCACCCGCGCCGACGGCACCCAGCAGCTCACCGTCGCTGGATGGCCGATGTACCGGTACTCCAAGGACAAGAAGCCGTGGCAGACCAAGGGTGAGGGTGTGGGCGGCACGTGGTTCGCCTCGGCGCCCGACGGCACGAAGGCCGCAGGAGGCGGTGCGGAGGCCGGTGCCGGTGCCGAGGCCGGTGCCGAGGCCGGTGGTGCGGAAGCCGGTGAGGCCGGTGGTGCGGAGGCCGGTGGCGAGGCCGGTGCCGAGGCCGGTGGCGAGGCCGGTTCCGGAGCGGCAGAGGAGAAGCTGCCCGGACTGTCGACCGTCAACGACCCGGAGCTGGGCGAGATCATCCGGGACGGCAGGGGACGGACGCTCTACCGCTTCGACAAGGACTCCGCATGGCCGATGAAGTCCAACTGCACCGGGAAGTGTCTTGACACCTGGAAGCCTGCCGAGCCCGTCGACAAGGCCGATGTCGAGGGCATCGATCCGAAGCTGCTGACCTCGTTCACCCGTCAGGACGGCGACAGGCAACTGGCCGTCGACTGCTGGCTGCTGTACTGGTACACGGGCGACGAGAAGCCCGGGGACACCAACGGTCAGGGCGTCGGCGACGCCTGGTTCGCCGTCTCGCCCGACGGCAAGAAGGTCGGAGACGACTGAAAGAAGCCTGTCCGTCCCCGGACCCGGACAGGAGGCAGTGCGGCGGAGGGGCCGACAACCGAGGATGTCGGCCCCCCCGCCGATCGCGTCTGATGACCTCGCCCGAGGAGTTCGCCGGCCGGTATCCCCGGCCGTGGCCCCCACATCGAGCCGCTCGACGTCTCCGCCGCCACCTATCCCGGCCGCTCGGCGCCCTGGGTTCCCTCTACCGGGACAAGCACTCCTTAACCCCGTAGGAGCGCAACCTCCTGGTCGCCCTCAGCAGCAGCATCGCGCAGAGCTCCAGCGGGCCATGCTCTTCGACCAGGAGCACGACATCGCGGAGAGCCTCCAGTCGGCCATGCTCCCCCGCAGCATCCCCGACGTTCCCGGCGCCCACCTCGCCGTGCGCTATCGCTCGGCGCGTTTCGGGCACGACATCGGTGGCGACTGGTACGACGTGATCCCGGCGGCCGGGTCGGCGCCGTCATCGGCGACGTACAAGACCACCGGCTGAGGGCCGAGGTGGAGGACATGTCCAGCAGCCTGCCCCGCCGCCGCGAGCCCGGTGATACGGGGGTCTCGGGCCGCGGACTGCTTCTGGTGGACCGGCTGTCCGACGTCTGGGGGGTCGAGTCGCAGGGAACCGGGAAGAGCGTCCGGAGGAGTTCATCCTCCAGGAGCAGGAGTTCACCCTCCAGCGGTCATCGGCAGCTCAGAAGGGGCGGCGAGGCGGGGATCTTCTGCCCCGGGCGTTCACCGCGGTGCCCCGCCGGGCAGGGTGTCGCTGTGAAGGCACACGAATGGGACCGGATGACGATGGCCGTCGTGGCCTGTGCCCTCGCCAACGACGGCGAGGGCGCGGCCGCGCTCCTGGAACCGCTCGACGCCCGCGACGTCAGCCACATCGCCGTCCGCCTGGCCGCCATGGCCGCCGAGGCGCTGCTGCTCGAGGCGGACGCCGCGGGCGTGGACCGGGCGGAGCTCCTCGGCCGCTGGCAGGCCCATATCCTCGCCCACGAGGCGCGGACGGCCGACTAGGGCGTGTTTCGAAAGTAGCGCCGTCCGCCCGAAGGGCGGGGGTCGCGGCGGCTGGTGCGTGCGATCGCAAGGCGGTGGGGGTACCCCCGGCCGGAGGCTGGGGGAGGTCGTCCTCGTACTGGG
>NZ_JBQQBW010000096.1:0-26084 GCF_052245415.1 Streptomyces sp. 8N706
GCACAGGCTGCTCTGCCCACCCCGGTCAGCGCCGCCACCGCCCGCTCCTACCTCGCCTCCATGAGCGCCACGGCCGAGCACTCCAGAACCGGCTACAGCCGCGACCTGTTCCCCCACTGGATCACCATCAGCGGCGCCTGCAACACCCGCGAGACCGTCCTCAAGCGCGACGGCGCGAACGTCGTCACCGACTCCGCCTGCGCCGCCACCAGCGGCAGCTGGTACTCCCCCTACGACGGCGCCACCTGGTACGCCGCCTCCGACGTCGACATCGACCACCTCATCCCGCTCGCCGAGGCCTGGGACTCCGGCGCCGACAACTGGACCACCTCCAAGCGGCAGTCGCTCGCCAACGACCTCACCCGCCCCCAGCTCCTCGCCGTCACCGACAACGTCAACCAGTCCAAGGGCGACCAGGACCCCGCCACCTGGTGGCCCTCCCGCACCACCTACAAGTGCACCTACGCCCGCGCCTGGGTCCAGGTGAAGTACTACTACGGCCTCTCGGTCGACTCCGCGGAGAAGAGCGCCCTGTCCTCCGTCCTCAACGGCTGCTGACGGCCACCCGGCCCGAGTAGCTGTAAGGGCAGCTTGTGATGCGTCCCCGGCTCGACCGCGCTCGGGCCGGAGACGCACACTGGCATGCTGAGGTGACCATCCGCCCAATCCGTGCGGCCGTCGCCGCGTCTTGGATGGGGCCTGCCCACGAGTGGCCAGTCGAGACGGGTGCGGCGATCAGTGCGGTGGCCATGCGGCGGAAGCCGAGCCGGGCATAGATGCCAGCGGCGACGAGGTGCGGTGCAGACGTCGTGGTCGGCGGGTCGCTCCCACCCGGACGTGGGCCGGGCGGGAGCGTGTGTCCCCCTCAGTGTTCGGCACGGGGAGGCACGGCCTTCCGGACGGGAAGGTCCGACGCCAGCGGCGCCTGGTCTCCTATTGGCGGGTGCCGGGGCTGCAATTGCAAGGAGAACCGGGAACTTCTCGCCGAATGCGTCAAGTCTGCTGGATTCGCGCCCGCTTGGGCGGTCGGGGAGTACCGTGCGCCCCTGCGCCCTGATGGCATTGTTCCGTGATCCGATGATCACGTGGCGTGTTCGAATGCTGCGCGTCCATGCTGGCCCCTGGCTACTTGACGGCGCGTCGGCACCGCCTCCAAGAGCCTTCCGGACATGGGTACGTGCAGTTGGGAAGGTAGATGTTCAGAAAGCAGGTACTGATCGTCATCGTGTTGATGACGGTCTGCGCATGGAGCGCGGTGATGGCCGTGCTCGGGCAGGTGGCTGCGGTCGCCGCACTGGTTCCCTCTCTCGGCCTGCTGGTGCAGCAGGCCGTCAAGGCCCTGACCGGCGGCACGGAGCGCGGCCGGGCCGGCCATTCGCCGACGGCGGAGGGCGGGGATGAAGGGCGCGCCCGGTGAACTCACACCCCATGCTGCCCCAGTGGCCCGAAGGCGAGCCTCCCAGCAGGCCAGGCCGCAAGTTGGGACCGGTCGCCGCCAGCGTGGGGGCGGCCCACCGTGCCTGGCTGGAGCCGGTGCGCATCCGGTTCCTCGCCAGTGGCCTGACGGTCACCTACCTCAGCGAGCGCACCGGCTACGCGAAGTCGAAGATCTCGGAGCTGCTGCGCGGTATCGGCCGGTACCCCCGATGGGAGATCGCCTACAGCGTGATGCACGTCCTGGACATGCCGACCTGGCCCATGCGGCGGCTGTGGAGGGCGGCAGCGGTCGAAGCCAGGAAGAAGCCCGCTTGGATCGACAGGTGCATTGAGAAGGTCGCCCTCTCGATCGGCCCTGCCCTCCCGCCGGTGGACCACCGGGGCTTCATGGAAGGCAAGAAGCGTCCCTATATGGCCTACACCCGAGCCTTTCTGCCCGACGCCGGCCAGGCCCACCGCCTGGTGGACGAAACCTTCGACGTCCTGTGGCTGCGCTGGCACGAAGCCCTCACCAGCCCCAACATCGAAAGGTTCGCCTGGCGGGTCCTGCGCCAGGCCGTCATGGCCCGCACCCCTCACACCGACGACGGCCGGCCCGACCTGCGCGCCGCCGGCTTCAACACCGTCGCGCTGAACCGCACCCCCGGGCCGCAGCAGCTGGCGCAGATCGAGGAATCGATGACCCTCCTGCAGGCCATGAGCCGACTGCCCGACCAGCAACTCGACGTCATGGTGCTCAAGCACATGCGCGGCATGCACGACGCCGCCATAGCCGACGTGCTCGGCGTGCCCCTCGCCTCGGTCCACCTCGCCGACCGCTACGCCAAGCAACAGCTGACCAACGCCATCTACCCTCAGCCGGACCCGGGAGGACCGTCCCAGTGACCCCCATCGACGAACTCCTCGCCCGCGTCCGCCTCCTGGACGACCCCGTGGTACCCGCCGATGTGGTCCCGGACGCCCCCGGCGAGGATACCGACACCCACCCCCTGCTGGACGCCGCCTCTCCGGGGCCCGCGCCTGGACCCGGCCGCGGGTGGGACAGCGAAACTGCAGGAGACGACCTGACCAATCTCTGCGAGGCCGTGGTGGCCCACACCGCCGCCACGTCCCTGCGCAACTTCGACACCGAGCATCTCCCGGCACCGCCGGGCGCCCGGACCCTGGGCTGCATACTGCAGCTCGCCCAAGACGAGGAAGGCGCCCGATTCTGGTGGCAATACGCCGCCGGCGCCGGAGACGACGCCGCCTCCTACTGCCTGTACCTCCATCACCTCGCGCACGGAGAGATCGCTCTGGCGATCTGGTGGCAAGGACAAACCCGCACCGGCACACAGCCCGACCCCGAAGACGCAACCCTTCCCGGCGCGCCGGAGCCGATGATCAACCTCGATGCCAGCACACCCACCATGCTGCGCGTCCTGAGACACCTGGTCGGTAGCGCGGAGCGAAGGAGGACTGAGCTCGTCAGTGCCGTAATGGACTACGTTCCCAGCGCTGTCGCCGTCGGGTACCTCGACAACCCCGATTTCGAAATCCCATTGCCCAGAGCGGACTTCGCCGATCACATCGGCATCATCCTGGCCGTCACCGCCGTCTATGGCGACAAAACCGGCACCTCCCGGTGCCACCCAGCACGATGGCCCCGGCTCCCCGGCCGCCCAGAATATCCCCGGACCAGGAGGCTGCCCCGACCCAAGTCGTCCCGCCCACGGAACTCACGGCACATCTTGGCGGACTTCGACACTCTCTCCAGCGGCCTGCTACTCCATGACTGACCGCCCGTTGTGACCGCGTGCCGCGAGCCGTCGGGTCGATAGGTTAAGGGGTAATTTCAGGGGAAAATCCAGGGCTAAAAATGTGCTAGGCTGCGCGTGGAGGTGAGCATGCCCACCGAGGAAGAGCTATTCGAGGCGGTAGATGCACTGCTGAGCGGCGAGCCGCAGCTGCCGCCGCCGGCGGAGCGTGCTCGGTTGCGTGAGGCGGCCGGTGTCACGCAGGCGCGTCTCGCCCAGGTGTTGCGGTCGACGCCGCAGACGGTGAAGAACTGGGAGAACGGTCGCTCCGAGCCGCGGCCGCCGCGGCTGCAGGCCTACATTCGCCTGCTGGAGGGGTGGGCAGCAAACCACCCCGCCCCAGAGCCATCTCCCGGTACGTCAGCTGCGGCGTCGGAGAGGTTCGCTGCGGCCCCTGCCGAACCGGACCGTAGGGGCGAAGCGCCGGTCGCCGCTCCGGCTGCGCCCGTGGAGCCGGCCCCGAGCTCCCGGGCCGCGAACAGGAGGACGGCCGGGCCGTCGACGTCCTCGCGCCGCCCTGCGGCGAAGAAGGCCGCCGCGAAGCCGGCCGTGGATCCACGGTTCCCCAACGGCCCGCTGGCCGTGCTGGACGGTGACGGCACCGCATACTGCACGGGCGGCATCCTGCTGCAGTGCCCGGCGACCACGATCCCGCAGCTGGTCGAGTGGACCCTGAAGGAGTCGGGGATCGGCGCTGCGCGTCTGCATCGCAACGGCAAGGACTCCGACCCGCTGATCGTGCTGACTGAGTCGGCGGCCGTGAAGCTCGGTCTGCCGGAGCGTCTTGAGGGCTTCGAGGCCCGCCGTAGCTTGCGCCTTCCCGAGGAACACCCGGTGGTCAAGCAGGTGGCGAAGGCGAAGTGGAAGCTGACGCAGCGCGGGTTCGGCCCGTGGGCGCGGATCTACCGCCCGGCGAAGGCCGGTCAGCGCCAGTGCGTGCAGTTGGCGATCCTGCCCTGGGACGCGCTCGATGCCCGTGCCTGGCCCGGCGCGGCCGAACTGCCGCCGGCCGAGCTGGCCCGAGTTCTGGGTGTCTATGCCCAGCGTGTGATCACCCCGCGCGGCTCGGCGGCCGTCTCCGGTCTGGAGCTGATGACCGCGCTGCTCCCGCCGACCCGGGCGGTGAAGGACGAGCAGACCGGCGAGTGGGTGTCCGGCCGCAACTCCGGTTCGCTGGGCACCGAGCCGGTCGACCCGGCGCCGCCTGAGGCCCCGATCGAGCATCCGGTCGCGCAGGGCTGGACGGGCGGCTTCCTCGATGAGGAGGCCTACCAATGGGTGCGTGACCCCAAGCTGCTCTCGGACGAGGAGTGCCTGCTGCCCTTCGCGGTCGGGCTGGACATCAACACCGCCTTCCTCGCCGCGGCCGCCCGGTTGGTCGTCGGCCTGTCCGGCCCCGAGTATGTCCAGCGTCCGGTGTTCGACAAGAAGATCCCCGGCTCTTGGTACGTGGACCTCTCCGGCATCGAGCTGGACCCGCGCCTGCCGTCGCCGTTCACCCCGTCGGGGCAGCGCCCGGAGGGTCCGGCCTGGTACCAGACCCACACCGTGGCCTACGCCGTCCAGCTCGGCTACGACGTCGCCCCGATCGAGGCGTACCTGCGGCGGGAGACCGGCGCCTATCTCGACCCGTGGCACGACCGCCTCAAGACTGCCTACGTCGACACGATGGCCGACCTGGGCGTCACCACGGACTTGGACGACCACCAGTTCCTGGCCGCGATGGAGCAGCACAAGCAGGCCGACCCCGGGATGGCGGCCGTGCTTGCGGCGGTCAAGTCCACGGTCAAGGGCGGCGTCGGCAAACTCAGGGAGCGTCCACAGGGCCGCCACTACCGCGACGGCCAGCGTTGGCCGGCCTTGGAGCGCCCCACCTGGCGCCCCGACATCCGGGCCGCGGTCATCTCCAAGGCCCGCGTGAACATGCACCGCAAGATGGCCAAGACCGCGGAGGCGACCGGCCAGTACCCGCTCGCAGTGCTCTCGGACTGCGTCGTCTACGCCTCGCCGGGCCCCAGCCCGCTTGATTTCCTGCCCTACACCACCTCCGGCAAGCCGCTGCCCGGGTCCTTCCGCCTGGGCCCCACACCGGGCCTGTGCAAGGTCGAAGGGGTGCAGGGGATGGCGTGGGCGGTGGATCTGATGGAGCAGGGCTCCAACCCCGCCCGCCACATCAAGGGCGGCGACGCCGTCATGGACGAAGGCGAGTAACCCCGTGACGGATATCCACGACGCCCTCCACCGCGCCGACCAGGAGCTCTTCACCCGCGAGCCACCCAAGGGCCTCCAGGCCCGCATCAACTTCCTGATCAAGCAGCTCAAGACCACCAGGGCCGTCGCCCAGGAACTCGGGGTCACCCAGCGGTCGGTGGAGCGTTACCGCACCGGCGAGCGGAAGAAGCCGCCGAAGGACATCGCGGACCGGATCGAGGCGGCCGTCCGCGCCCGCTGGCAGCCGCAGGTCCGCAAGCGCCGCCGGAAGCAGGCTGCCACCAGCACCGGCATCACCGTGGAGACCCGCGCCCGCTTCGGCTACACCGCCCCCATCGGCACCACCGACGACGGCCGCATCCGGCGGCTGACCGTCCACCTCCCCCCGGACTACGCCGCCCGCCTCTTCGACGCCAGAGAACAGGGCGCCACCGACCAGCAGATGCGCACAATCGTCGCCGAAGGACTCCAGGAAATCTACTTCAAGGACGGCGGACGCCGCGCCGCCGACCTCGAAGTCGAATTCACCGACATCGACTACGTCGACCTCTCCTTCTAAAAGGAGCACGCCATGCCTGAGGGGTTAACTGATAAAGAGTGGGCGGGACTCCTGCGCTGGCATCCCTTCCGGAAACAGCTGTGGCTCTACTACCCGGCAGCCCGGGATGCCGACTTCCAGGCCCTGCGCGTGTGTGACCGAACAGGCTGGGACGCGGCGGTGCTGTACTGGCATATCTGCACCCCGTGCCGTCGCGGCCACATCGCGAAGATCTCCATCGCAGACCACTGGCAGCGCCAGGGGCTGGGGCGGCGCATGGTCCTGCGCGCGATACGCATCGCGCAGGACTACCACTGGACCACGACCGGTCAATCCCCCGAGGCGCAGCGCTTCTTCCCTGTCCTCGCCCGGGAGACCGGCGCTGCCTTCACCCAGCGAGAACCCCTCTGCGAGCACATCCGGGCCGCCGACCACAACGACCTGCCGCCTCGGTTCGAGCGCCCATAATCCCCAGCCCCCGCTCTACGCCGTTGCGACCCCGGCTGGGGGAGCAGCGGCGTACCGTGACGATGAGACCCGCCTGGAGGAGCCCATGAGCGCCCAGCCCGAGTACGCGCCCGTCCCGCCGCCCGCCCCCGCTCCAGCCGCAGCCGCGCAGCTGCTCGCGCGCATCCGCACCGACCGGCGCGCCGAGCAGTGGGGGCCGGCCTTTGAGCGGGACTGGGCCAAGGCGCTGGAGGACTCCCGCCACAGCTACAGCCTCGCCCCGCTGCACGACGTCGTCCGCACTTGGCAGGCCCGACTGGCCGCTGCCCCGGCCGTGGACGCATTCGTCGCCTCGGGCATGGACGACTCCGACGGGATCGCCCTGGAGGACGTGCTCGGGGCTCGCCCGTGAGCGACGCGGCCTGGCAGGCGCGGCTGTCCCCGCAGGCCCTGACCGCGGTCGATGACCTGCCCGAGCACGCCCGCGAGATGCTCCGTGACGTGCTGGACATCGCCTCGCGCGACCCGTGGAGCTTCCCGGCCTTCAACAACCGGGATCCTGAGGGTGAGGACGTGCGCTCTGCCTCGGTCGGACAGCTCACCGCCGTCTACTGGATCAACCGGACCGCCGGCCGCCTGTACGTCATCAACATCCTCTGGCTCGGCTGACCCGGCTCCGACACCACAAGCGCCCCGCACGGCCTGGCGGCCGTTCGGCTCCGGTACCTCCGCACCTCCGACTCCGGCCTTTCACGCCGTAGGGCTTCCGTTCTGTGGCTCAGCAAGTCAACGGTCGAAATTGTGCATCCTGAACGTGATTCCCACCCCCCTCTACCTCGGGCAGGAAGGCCGGCGGCGCGTCTGGCTGGCCGAGCACCTGGGCGAGGGCTGCTGGAAGCCGAAACCCGAGCACGTCGGGCAGTGCATGGTGATCGGCTGGCCGTTGGCCTGGACACCAAAGTGAGTCAGCGGCTGGGCAGGGGAGGGGAGCAACAGTCGGCACTGCAAGGGCTCGAATGCCACGAACAACGGGGCGGTAGGGAGGAGCAGTCCGGTGGTCGCTTCGGTCCCTCACTGTTACGGAATCCTCGGTCTGACGGTTGAGGTCAGGGGCAGGGTCCCGGGCCGAGTCGGCGGCGGCCCGTCTGCGGGAGTATCTCGGTCTGCTCCGGGGGGTCAGGGGTGTTGGCGGCTGCCCGTTCGGCGGGGGTGGTTCCGCGTGGCCGCGGGTCTTCGGCGGTGGGGTCGACAGGGCGGGGGCCGGTGCCCAGCGGGCGGCGTATGGAGCTCACCGAAGGAGTCTCGCAGGGCGGGTGTGTGAGTGGGCCCTGTACGAGGCTCTGCTGAAGATCTGGCGAGGTGCGGGCGGAGGAGCGAACGTGACGCCACATCGGTCGCGGAATCCCGTGGCGTACTCCTGATCAGATCCCGTCGATGGGTTTCCTTGCCGTGGCTCTCCGCCGGTCCCCCGGCGGATGTACTTGCTGTACCCCTGGCTGGTCCCACCAGTACGCCCGCGCGTACGAGCACTCCGATGGCCGGGGGAGCCGGATGCTGACGTGGTACGCCACCCGGCCATCCGCCCAGGTATGGCGCATCCGGACGAGGGCGTAGCGCCACCGGCCCTGGACGTAGACCGCCAGGCCCGGGGCCTTGCCCGGCGGGTAGCAGGTGACCTCGGGCTCGGGGACGCCCATGTCGCTACGCCAGGGCGGGGCCTCCTCGGCTTCCGGAATATTCTCGCTCACAAGTTCGATATTAGGCGCTGTGAGCCCCCTCGCCGCCGTCGTGCATAACATGACAAAACCGTATGAAAGTTATGTCATGCCGCGTCCCATCTGGCGGGGGGCTATCAGCTTCGGCCTGGTCACGATCCCGGTCGAGGTCGTGGGTGCTACCGAGTCCCACGACGTCACTCTCCACCGGGTCCATGCCCGCCCGGGTCCGTAACCGAAAGGTGTGCGAGCTCGACGGCGCCGAGGTGCCGAACGAGGAGATCGTCAGTGCCTACCCGGCCGGTCGGTGACCGGCTCGTGCCGCTCACGGATGAGGATTTCGACCGCCTGCCCATCCCCACCGCCAAGACCTTCGAAATCCTCGCGTTCGTCCACGCCTCGGAGATCGACCCCCTCCAACTGGACCGGGCCTACTACTTCCGGGCAGACGGGCCAGCGGCCGCGAAGCCCTATGTGCTGCTGCGCGATGCCCTGGAGCGTTCGGGGAAGGTCGCGGTCGGCAAGGTGGCCCTGCGCGGCAAGGAAGTCTTGGCGATGATCCGGATCCACCAGGGCGCCCTGACGATGCACACGATGCTCTGGCCCGACGAGATCCGCCCCCACGCCGGACTCGCCCCCAGCGGTGACGTAGAGCTGACCGACGAGGAGCTGCAGCGTGCCATAGAGCTCATGGACAGCATGGATGAGGTGCCGGAGCAGGAGACGATGGACCACTACACGCAGGCGCTGGAGCAGGTCGCCGCGGCGAAACTGGAAGGCCGCGAACTGGAGCCGGAGGCTGCGGCCAGGCCGGTCGTCGACCTCATGGCCGCCCTCGAAGAGAGCGTCCGGAAAACCCAGCAGGCCAGGGGCGGGCAACGGAAGGAAGCAGGCGGGAGGAAGTCCACGGCCAGGAAGACGAAGAAGACGGCGGCGAAGAGACCCCGCAAACGTGCCTGACCCCACAACCCCCAGTGCCCGATGTACCAGGCGATTGCGCGCTGCCACCGAATAGCACGGCAAGCCAGCGACCAGCCACCAGGCGACAGGCGGCGCCTCTACGCTGCCTCTATGCCTTCGTACGCGACAGACCCGCGCTGCATGGCGATGGCCGAGGCCGTCACTGCGCCGCTGCTGCCCGGAGGGCGACGGCGGATACGGCGGCTCATACCAGGTGATCCTCGATTGTGATGGTCACTAGACGAGTCATTCCGATGTGATCAGTGGTCGTAAGCGATCAAGGACCGCGTGACGGGCTGGCCGGTCTTGTGGTTGTGCCAGATCGCGGCGGCCAACCCGAGGATGCGCTGGGCGACGCGGACGGCGACACCTTCGAAGGTCCGGCCACCGTGCTGTTCCAGGTCGAGCTGGCCCTTGAGGGTGTCGTTGACCGACTCGATCAGCTGCCGCACCGACTTCAAGAGGCTCTCGCCCTTGCGCTTCTTCTCGCGTTTGAACGTCGGTCGCAGCAACTCCGCGCCCCGGAAAGCCAGATCGGCCTCGAACTCCTTGGAGGCGAAGCCCTTGTCCGAGATCACCAGCAGCCCTGGCCGGTCCGCGACTGTCTCCGGTTCGCGGTCAAGCATCGCGGTCAGCACTTCACGTTCGTCGATCTTCGGGTTCGCCAGGGCCCACAGGATCGGCATGCCGGTCGGAGTGCACACCAGGAACAGGCGCAGGCCCCAGAAGAACCGGCTGTGGCTGGCGCAGTACCCGTATCCGGCCCAGCCGGCCATGTCCGACCGCTTCACCGTCGGCCGCGAGCGGCCGCACTCCACCGGCGTGGAGTCGACGATCCAGTGGTTGTCGAACCAGAAGTCCGTATCGACGGCAAGCAGCCGTATCGCCTTCCTGACCAGCGGCAACGCTGCCCGCAGCCGCTTGTTCCAGCCCGGCTGCCTGGGCACGTACGGGAACATCGCTCCCAGTCGGGAGTCCACGAACCGCAGCCAGCGCGACTCCGAGGTAAAGCCCAGCAGAGCCTGCGCGACGGCAAGGGTGATCAGCTCGGAATCCGTCAGCTGCGGCGGCCGACCCAGCCATCGGGTACCTCCGATCTCGTCATCGATCTTCACGTACAGTGCGGTCAGCAGGGCGTCTAGGTTGTTCGTCACACAACGATCTTGGACGCCCTGTCTGCGTTCCCGGACACACCGTCAGCATTCGGAATGACTCGTCTAGGACGGGATGTGCTCATAGGAGAGGGGAAGCCGGTAGGGGCCTCCGGTGCGCTGGGGGTCGGGTTCGGCGACCCAGAGGGCGTGGGGCCAGGGGTGGCTGAGGTCGGTCGTGGGGTCGACTGCCGGGTAGGGGTGGCGTTCGTCCCGGACGAACAGGGGGGCGGGGTAGAGCCGGCCGGTGGTGTCGGCGAGGTAGGGCTGGCCGCATCCGTCGCACCACCATCCCCGGTCGGTGCTCGCGGCTCCCATTGGGTCCGGGTCGAGCCAGTCGAGGGTGAACGAGGTGGCCGCGTCGCAGGGGCAGCCGTGGCGGAAGCGGTAGACAGGATCGACGTGCTCGTCCCGTTCGGGTGCGAGCCAGCCGGGGTGGATGCCCAGGGCCTTGGCAAGGGTGTGGCGGGCGTCGGCGTCGGGTTTGCCTGCGCCGCTGAGCCAGTTCCGCACCCGGGGAGCCGGAAGGCCTGCCCGGGCCGCCAGGGCACTGACTTTCAGGCCTTGGGCGTTGGTGAGCAGGACCAGGCGGCGCGGCAGGACGCCCAGGGTGTGGAGCTTCCAGCACGGGTGTTTCCCGGGCCATTCGGCGAGCATCTCGGTGCTGCGCACGTGGTACTCGTGCGCCGTGTGGACCCACTGCCGGGCCTGGTCGGGTGCGGCACGGTCCGGGAGGCGGAGGTCGCGGGCCGCTTCGGCGGCCCAGGTAAGTTCGCTGGCGGTGTCGCCGGTGCCCGCGGGGCCGGCATCGAATAAGGCGGCCAGCAGCCGGATGATGGCCCGCCGGGAGGCGTCCGTCAACGGCTGGTTCATCAGCGCCACAATGGCGTCCAGGGCGCGGAGGAAGACGATGCGCTCTCGCTGGTTCATGTCGTAGAAGGCCATGCGCGGCGGCTCTACCGCTCGGCCCGGGGCATGGTCCCGGGTGTGAACATCAGGGCGTGCAGGGGCCGGGTGCGGGTGGGGGCCAGGACTTCCAGCCAGCCGTCCCCGTCGGCGAGCGCGTACGGGATGGACTGGTAGCAACGCCACTTCCAGTTGACCCACCAGCGGGGCTCGAGCAAGGTTCCCGCCATGCGGGCGGGGGTGGGCAGCCGGTCGCCGGCCAGATCCACCTCGCTGAGGTCGACACCGCGGTGCTGCAGGTACTCCAGGGCCGCCAGAGCGGCGCGACGCAGCGGACTGTGCGCCACCCATCGACCCTCGATCGCCCAGGCCATCTCACGGGCGGCCGGCTCGGCTGGCGAGTCGGGGAGAGCGAGACGGGTGATGGTGAGCCGGCCCGCGTCCCGCCAGGTGATCAGTTCCTGGCGGACCGGGCGGGGAATCGCGCGGTCCAGGCCCTCGAACTCTTCGATCATGTCGTCGCGCGCGGCCCGTCCGGCGTCCGGGTCCTCCTTGATGCCGTGCAGCACCTCCAGGGCCTGCTGCAGGGTGTCGCCGCGGTGCCACACACGGAGCATCTGCACGCCCTCAGCTTCCAGTTGCTGACGCTCGGAGGTCTCGAACTGGAACTGGATGCCGCGCCTGCGCCCGACCAGCGCCTGCCTCAGCTCCGAGTAGGGGTTGCGGCCGGAGAACAAGCAAGAGACCAGGTGCTGGTTCATCCGCTCATCCCGGCGGAAGTCCACCGCAACATCCACATCGTGCGGCGCGAGCGCGCCCCGGGCGTAGGAGCCGAACACATACAACGCCTCGACCAGCTCAAGCGGCCAGCCACCGCCCGCATCGAGGCAGCGCAGCATCTCCTCCAGCAGCGCCGTGGCCCGCTCCCGCTTCACTGCCCCGCCCCTCCACGCTGTCGCCTCCGCCTGGGCAGCGTAGAGGACCGACCACGCATACAGGACGGGATCGGTCAGGTCCTCACCCGGCCGAGCCCATGGCAAGCTCTCCGCGGCCATCAATTCGGTGACCGCGGCATCGAGCCCACCGGCCGCCGCCCCGTCAACCGGCCGCCGCCACGTCAGCTGAGGCGGCAGGAGCGCCAATGCCACTCGCTGCGCGTAATCCAGGCGCGGCGGGCGTCCATTGGCGCCCCGAACCACGGTCTCGGGTGATGTTGATTGGGAGGCACCGGAAGGCGTTGGACTCATCCTGGCCCGAGCCGCGCATGAAGCTCCTGCCCCGGCCACGAGCGATGAATCTGCCTCCCTGGGGAAGTCCAAGTGATCGACCGGAGATCACTACACCGCACTTGGAGGACTCATGAGCAGCACCTCAACCGACATCGGCCGGACCCTGGAGGTGTCCGGCGCGCGCTTGCACTACGAGGTGCGCGGCCAGGGCCCCCTCGTTGTGCTCTGCGGCGCTCCGATGGACGCCGCGGCCTTCGCGCCGTTGGCCGGCCTGCTCGCAGCCGACCACACCGTGCTCACCACCGACCCGCGGGGCATCAACCGCAGCCGCCTCGACGACCCTGGCCAGGACTCCACCCCGCAGCTGCGTGCCGATGACCTGTCCCGGCTCATCACCCACCTCGACGCGGGCCCAGCCGTCGTCCTGGGATCCAGCGGCGGCGCCGTCAGCGCGCTGGCCCTCGCCGAGGCCCAGCCCGAGCAGGTCCACACCGTCATCGCCCACGAGCCCCCGCTGGATGAGCTGCTGGAGGACCGCGACCAGCTGCATGCGGAGACCGAAGAGCTCATCGCCACCTATCTCGCCGGCGACGTGATGGGGGCTTGGAAGAAGTTCTTCGCGCAGGCCGACATCGCCCTGCCCGAGCCCGTGATTGAGCAGATGTTCGGTGGAGAGCGCGATCCGCAGCAGGTCGCGGACGAGCGCCGTTGGTTCGCCCACGAGATGCGTGCCACCACACACTGGCAGCCAGACATCACCGCCCTGGGCTCAACGACCGGCCGCATCGTGGTCGGCATCGGCGCGGACTCCGCCGGGCAGCTCTGCGACCGCACCTCCCGATCCCTGGCCGCGGCGCTCAACATCGAGCCCACGATATTTCCCGGCGGCCACACCGGCTTCGTCGAGGATCCCGACGCGTTCGCCACCCGACTGCGTGAGGTCCTGCGGGAGAGCTGAGCGGCTGGAAACCTGTTCAGGGGCGGCTGAGCCACGTGGCTCAGCCGCCCCTGAACAGGTCCACTCCTGATGATCTACCGAGTCAAAAACCCGCACTGACGTGCGGATGGTCGTCCCACGTCGAGGCAACGACAGTGCCGTCGTTTCTCTCGACATTCACGAGGCAGTTGATCACCAACTGCCTCCGGAAACCGTCGACGAACGCTGTTCCTAGAAATCAACGAAGCCAACCGGCTCACCTGAGCCTCGTACCACGAGGGGAAGGCTGAGCAGAGCTCCAGACGCCCGCCGAAGGGCCGTCATGTTGCCTCAATGAGGTCGTGCTGCCGCGCCCAGACCGTGAGGGCGCCTCGGTTGCGATCGGTGAAGCCGTCGGTGCGGAGTTCTCCATCAGTGGTGATCAGCCCCGTCTCCGGCATGCCGTAGGCGTGAAGGAGTTCGTCGGCCAGTACAGCGGCGGCCTGGAGCAGGCCCCTGCCATGATCTGCCACGTCATCGAGCAGCACATAGGGCGGGCCCGGTCGGGCCCGCCTCAGCGCCGAGGCAAGAGCGGCAGCACTACGTGGTTGCGATGCTGTTCCCGTTGAAGTGCTGCCAGCCAGCTGCTTCAGCACATGGTGAGCTGTTCGTGCTCGGGCAGGTCGAGGTGGACGATCCGGCCCCGGGGCAGGACGGCGGCGAGTTCGCGCGACTCGTGGGCGCTGCGAACCAAGACCAGCTCCTCCGCGAGCGTGGGGCAGTCGGCGACCAGGTCGGGGCAGGGCCGCACGATCCCGTACAGCGTTCGCTGCTTGTCGGCCGCGTGGACCGGAATACCGCGGGCGTACTGCGGCCACATCATCGGCTTCTCCGGGACCTCCACCCGCAGATTCGACTCGCGCCAGGCGTGCTCGGCGACGGCGGCGAACAGCTCGGTCTGCTGCTGCGGCGACAGCCGGCCCCACCACGCCCGCGCCGTCTCCAGGTCCTGGCGCTCCCTCTCTTCCCGTTCGGCCTGCTCGCGGGCCAGACGCGCCTCGCGCTCCACCCTCTCCTGCTCCCGGCGCGCATCCTCCTCCGCCCACCGCCGCCGTGCCTCCTCCAGGCGCAGACGCGCCTCCTCTTCTCGCTGCAGTCGTCGACGCTCAGCCTCCTCGGCCTTCCGCGCCCGCTCCTGCTCCTCCACCTCCTGGCGGCGCCGCTCCGCAGCCTCCTCCTGCTCCTTCTGCCGGGCCTCCCGCTCCGCCCGCGCGGCATCCTGCCGCTGCCGCATCACCTCGTGCCTGCCCTGGTCAGCGATCGACTTCCGCGACGTCCACCACCGATCCCGGCGGAACCGCCGCTGCTCACCGTCGACAATTCGGTACACCCGCCGGTACCGGGGCAGCACCTCGGCGGGAACGAGCTGCTCCTCCAGCGCCCACCGCACGAACCGCTCCACGGGCTCTTCCTGGAACTCCCACCGCCCGCTTCGGTACACGAACCCGGCGAGCCCGTCGTCCACCACCCACGGCTGATCTCGCTCCTGCGGAGCCCTGACCCGGACGGCCGGCACCGCGCTGATCCACTGCGGCGGCCTCGCGCCGGGGTGCACCCAGCACACCCGGACCCCCTCCGCCGCGTACCGGTCGGTGCGGGCGGCGATGTCGTCCACAGTGATCGGCGACAGCTGCGCCTCCCAGGCCATACGCCGGCTCCCGTCAGCGGACGAGGCCATGACGTCCGCCCGCCACGACCCGTCCTCGGCCGGCACCTCCAACGTCGCGAACCACCCGGCCGCCCGGATCGCGCTCGCCATCTCGAGCTTGAGCATGTGGTGCTCCCACGACTCGTTCAGTAGCTCGCACGACTCCGGCCGGTCGCGGTCGTGACAGAAGAACCGGACGCCGTAACGGGAGACCTTCGGGTGCAGGCCCCAGGAGCAGTCGGGGCAGGTGAGGAGAACGCGGGGGTGGACCTTGTGGATCTGTCCCCACTCCAGGTCGTGTCCGAGACCATGGAGGGTCGAGTCGAGGAGGCCCAGTTCGGGGTGCAGCGCGGTGAAAGGCATGAATCGCATCTCCCAGCGATCCGGCATGCTTACGGCGTATCTGACAGGACAGCAGATACCAGGCACCACTGACAGAGGGCTTCAGCCTGCGGCGTCGTACCTACTGCAGAACCCCGTCTCCGCCACGTGGGAAAACTCGTGGACGGCCCAGTGCGGCCACGTCTGGAATCCGAAGCGTGACCTGGCTCATCATCGTGGGATGGCTGAGCAGATGGACCTCCAGCGGTTGCGGAGCCTGATCGAAGGCGTGTGCATCACGCTGTACCAGCGATACCGCCATGAGGATCTTCCGGCGCTGTGCGGGCGACTCGGCCTGCCCTCACCCCCTCCCAAAGACCAAGCGACCAAGCACGAGCGCTTGACCGCGAGCCTGGGGGCCTGTCCAGACGACCGACTGCCTCATGTGGCCCAGGCAGTTCTCGACAGCGAGCCCCTTTCAGCTCCCGAGCAAATGGAACTGCAAGACGTTGTGTGGCTCGGTAGCGACTACGTAGAAATACCCGGCCGCACCCGGCGAGAGTTGGCCAAGGAACTCGACCTCTCCGACCACCTCAGCTATCCGGACCGCTTTCTGGCCCTGCTGGGCCGCCTGTGGGACCTCGGTGAGGACGACTTCAACGTGTGGGGCCCCCACCTCGGCACCCTGCGCTCCGACATCCAGCGCCACGTGATCAGGTTTCCAGGCGACTGGTCGACCGAGGACCTCTTCGAGCAGCTCAGAGCCTTCGAAGCCACACACCCTCGATTCGGTCGCTTCCTCGAGGGCCTGGCCGCCCCAGAAGTTCTTCCTGACGAACGGGCACAGCGCCGATTCGTCGAACTGGCCAACCGCCATCTGCAGCCGGTCGGCGCACAGCTCCGCCAAGAAGGGGAGAAGGACGGCTACCCCCAATTCCACCTGCACAAGCTCGGTCGCGGCACCGCCCGCCGACCACGCAACCTCATCTTCGCCACCCAGGGAAAGCCCGACATCCGCTTCACCAGCGCCCTCGACAACGACATCGAGATCGCCGAACGAGCCGACGAAATCCTGGTCTACAACCACCCCGTAAGCAAGAACGGGCTCCCCTGGAGCGACCTGCTGTCCTGGTGGCAGGAGACCCGCAGCATCAAGGACACAGAGACGGCCAGCCACTCCCTCTACCACCGCATGCAGGCCTCCCTGCCACGTGAATCCGCAGGCCAGAAGAACCTGTTCTGGCTCTACCACAACCTGTACAAGAGCCAATTGCACGACGTACCCGCTCTCCTGCCAGAGATATGGGTGCACTGGGACCCCAAGACCATCCGCGAGCGCGGGGAACGCGCCATGCAGAACCTCCGCATGGACTTCCTCATGCTGCTGCCCGCGAACCGCCGCGTGGTACTCGAAGTCGACGGCATGCAGCACTACACACGCGACGGCGGAGCCGTACCCGACAGCGCAAAGTACGCCGCGACCATGGCCGGCGACCGCGACCTGAAGTTCCGCGGATACGAGGTGTTCCGCTTCGGCCACGACGAACTACGCGACCGCGAGCGCGCTCGGCCCGTGCTCACCGACTTCTTTCGAACGCTCCTGGACCGCACACCTGACAGATGTCCGTAGCTCATCCACTCGCAATGAGTGCCCCCTGCCTCAGCACCGAGGCAGGGGCACCGGATCGCCAGACGTGATCAGCGGCGTTGGATGTGCGCTGCTGGATCACATGAGGTCGAAGTCGGGTTCCCAGTCGTCATCCACCTCTTCTTCAGTGCCCAGTGAATGGGCTTTCATACCCGCGACGAGATCCAGTTCTGGGCCGGTCAGCGTGAGCTTGCAGACCCGGCACCCGAAGAAGCGCGGGAGGAACCAGATATCTCCGTACTCCCCGTCCTTGTCGCGCCCGCTGAGGAGGGCGGGACTTTTGTATGCCGGACACTGCGTGGATACGTACAGGAACCACCGGCTGGGCAGCGGCGCCGCCGACAGGCCGGCGACCACGGCTGCTTTCTCGCTGTCTGACATGCGGTCCGTCAGCTGCGCGAACGTCTCCTGTGCCCGCCGGATCTTCGCCTCGTAGCGCAGCTTCAGCTCGGACGTCGCCTTCTCTACGAGGTTCTTGCACGCCTCGTAGTGGTCCTCCCAGAACCAGCTCGGCTCCTTCGCCAGAGCAGGCAACAGGGAGTCGATATACGTCACACTGAACCGCCCCGGTTCGAATGGAGACTCGATTTCGTGAAAGGATCGAGTCATGGCACGACCTTCCCGTTCCCTGGAAATCGCTCTCCCAGGTCGAGTTGGCCACCGCCGAGTGGGTCGACTGGTACAACCACCGGCGCCTCCACGGTGAGATAGGCCACGTTCCGCCCGTCGAGTACGAGGCCAACCACTACATGAAGTCCACGAAGCCCCAGGTCACAACCACAATCTGAGATCTCTACCGAACCCGGGCCGGTTCAGTAGTTCGCACCGGACTCGTTCCCCTCTGCCCGGCCACCGGTTGATGCCCGCCGGCCGGGCTGCCGGGCCGGCACGTCCTGACCTCCTGCGCTCGCCTTCTGGTTAGGTGCTGGCGCTGAGGAGGGAGTGCCCGGCGGCGGTCAGGGTGTGGAGCATCATGTTGTGGTGGCGTGCCGCAGCGGTCAGGCCGGCTGATCGTAGGACGGTGGCGTGTTCACTGGCGCTGGCGGTTGCGATGGCCACCCGCCTGGCGAGCTGGGTCGTGTTGCAGTTGGGATGTTCGGCAATAGCGCACAGCACGGCGGCGCGGGTTCGTCCCAGGAGCGCGGACAAGGACTGTGGCGCGCCTGATGGTGCAGGGCCTTGTGTGGTGAGTGGCTGTTCGCCGCGGTGGATGGAGAACGACAGCCACCGCTGAGGCTCGGTGTCTTCGACGTTGAAGGGGTCTACGCCCAAGAAGGGGTCGCCGCCGAACAGTGTCGGTATGAGGAGCAGCCCCCGGCCGCCGAGATGGACGTCGAGCTGGCCGGGGAAGGCGAGTTCGAGCACGGGCGGGCTCCAGCGGATTCTGCGTGGATCGAGGCCGGCCAGCATGCTGTCGACCCCGCCTTCGGTCAGGCGTTGCATGTGCTGTGCCCGCTCCGCGGAAGCCAGCTTGTCGATCTTCGGCCAGTACGGCTTGATGACCTGCTCGTGGACGCTGTGCAGCATGCCGTTGTACTGGGCCAGGGCCCCGCGGTCTTCACAAAGACGACGTTTCCAGTCGGGGGCTTTCTGGTTCCGCCTGGCCAGACGCGTCACCAGATCCTGGACCTGGCGCAGAGGGACGGCGGACACGATCTCAAGGGCGTCCCTTGGGGTTTCGGCCGATGTCGGGGTCCACACGAAATCGGGCGAGTGTCCTATCTGGGGGTGTTGGGCGGCCAGCTTGCGTATCGGGGGCGCCAGTTGTTTGAACGCCTCCCGCTGCCAGGCGTCGAACCGTGCGGTGCAGGCCGGTTGCCGCAGCATCCATAAGGCCATGCCCACTTCCAGGAACGGTCGGGGCGCCTGAGCCATGCGTGTACGAGCCAGGTCTTCGCCGGTGAAGTGAATCCGCAACGTCATTGCCCGATTGTTTCGTGCTGCCGATGTTCGGCCCAGATCGAATCACGTCGCTGCCCCACCCGCCTCGGCCACAAGCTGACAACCGTACGGAACGAGCGGACCCCGGCTCTGGCAGCTGGGCGGGCTTGCCCGTAACGCGGAGCGTGGTGCCGGCCTCTGGCCCAGCCCGTCCCGCAGCCCAAGGAAGGCAACACCATGTGCAGCGGTCTTCAACGCTGCCCTGAGGATAAGGAAACAGCATCGTGCACAGTTCAGGCATGAAGCGGGCCGCGGCCGCGCTCGTAGCCGTAGCCGCGATCACCAGCGCGTCGCCCGCCTTCGCCATCACGGCGCAGACCGACGGCGTTTACGCCAAGACCTTCTCCGACAACAAGCGCATCAAGGTGAAGGACACCAAGCCGGACGGCCACAAGGTCAAGGCGCACTACTACCGGTCGGCCTCGCCGGGCACCAAGCGTGTGCTGTGGAACAAGCGGGGGTTCAACAAGTGGGAGAAGAGCGGTTCCGGTTCCCGCATCTTCAAGATCCAGGCATGCAAGGAGATAAACGACGCCCCGGACAAGTGCAGCGGCTGGAGGCCCTGACGAGGTGACTGGGCAGCGCCCCAGGAGGGCTGTCCCGTGACGAGCCGGGGCCCGCGAGAGCCTTCCCGTGGGCCCCGGCCCTTGAGACCTCGCATCAGCTGACGTCCCCTGCGTTCCCCACGTACTCGGAGTGAGTTCATGAGCCCTGCACCCTCACCCGCCGCTCCACACCGGCCGGCGGCAGGAACCGGGCGGGCCACAGGCCTGGCAGTCCGGCACGGCAGGTGCCGTGCGGCATGGCGGATCCATCAATGGATCCTGGCGGCAGCCACCTGCCTGCTGGCCATGAGCCTGTCCGCGGTAGCAGTGGCACACGCCGCTCATCAGGGACAGGAGAGGCGCAGCGCTGACCGGGTGCCGCAGAAGGTGACGCCAGGGGACGGCACGAAGCCGGTGGCTCTGTGGCAGCCGACCGTCGACACGGTGGGGGACTTCACCCACGACGTAGTCGTTGTGATTCCTCTGGTGAAGAACTCGCCACCTCCGCCCGGTCTCCGTCGCTGGCCCGAGCCGGGTGAGGCATTCCTCTCCCCAGGCCTGATAGAAGCCGGAAAGGGAGAACGGGTGACCTCGCGATACGGCCGGTTCGCCGGGGTCATCTCGAAGGACGGGCTTGAATCCCCTGGTGAGCGCTTCGCCTATGTTTCTCCCGCGGCCGGACTGGCCGACAGGGAGAACATGTGGGAAGTCGCCGGGTTCGGACGGCAAGGGGCAGGCTTCCCCATGGGCCGGCACGTGTACGTCTTCGATGTGGACCGCCTCTATTGGGGGTTGCTCGGCTTGGCCGTGGTGCCCTCCTTGCTGCTCGCAGCCGTCGCCGCCCGAGGCATGAACACCGTGCGGGAACGTGAGCGGGGCCCTGTGCGTGCCGGGCACGCAGGGCAGCGGCCTGGGCGCCTTCCACGTGTACCGCGCCCCCTGGCCCTGGGAGCGGCGGCGAGCTGTGCCGTGAGCCTGTGTGCCCTGTTCACCGACCTCCACGTTCCCGGCGTGGACTTCGTAGTGGACCGTGCCGACGTGCGCTCTGCCCTGCCCCTGGTGGGCGCGGCTCACCTCGTCACGCTACTGACAGTGCCAGCCCTGCTTGTCGGACTCCGGCGGCGCCCCACGGGCAACCCGAAGCCTCGCCGTTGCCACATCGCACGTCATGCGCATCGCATCAGGCGAGGATGCTGCTGGCTCTTCCTCCTCGCGCTGCTGGTGACGGTGCGGGGCACCGAGCTGGCTCCCGCGAACACGCGCCTCACGGTCTATCTGACGGGCCTGGCCATTGCCGTGATCTGTGCACCGGCCACCATCTTGACGGCGCTGACGGCAGGCGGCGGCCTGCTGGTTCGAGCCGGGCACAGGAAAGGCACCAAGACGGTGCAGACCATGGGCGTGGCCTTGAAGCGGCATCCGCTGCCGTTGACCGCACTGGTGTCCGCCGTTGTGCTGTCCCTCACGCTCGCAGGACAGGCCCTGCTGTGGAGCGGCATGCCCGGAGACCTGGCAAGCGAGGCACGAGGCACCCGCGAACGCGTCGGAACCAGCATCGTCGAGGTGAGTAGCCATGCGTCGGCCGATGGAATGAGGGCATTCGAGAAGGCTCTGCCCGACAAAGCGAGGCTGCTCGCCGTGCGCGACAGGGGAGACGATGCGAGAGGGAACCCCCGAATCGAACTCGTGGGTTCCTGCGCTGCGTTGCACGAGTTCGCAGCCCCCTGTTCGCCCGAACCGACAGACATCACCGGCGGCGGGGGCCACGCCGGTGATGCCCGGCTTGGGGAATTCATGCGCTGGAATGGCCTGGGACCGACCGGAGGAGCCCTGACCGCCACACACCGGTCCCCGGCCCGGGAGGCGACCGATACGGCGCGACCCGTCTGGCTGATCGTCCTGGGCAGCGATGGGGCTTCGCTGTCTGTGCCGGATGTGAAGAGGCTGGCCCATCGGCACTTGTCCGCGACCAACTCCGTTGACACACCAGGCGGCACATGGATCGTGGGTACCGGCATGTCACGGGAAGCGTCACAGTGGGTCCTCCTCCTCTCCTTCGTCATGGTCTTCTGCGTCGTTGCCGCCGCTGGTGCCCTCGCGGCACCAGTCGCAGGTCGCGAGGAGCTGGGTCCCCTTGCGCTGTGGACGGCGCTCTTCGTCCTCCCCTTGATCGCCGCAGGACTGAGCGAGGTCCTGGCATCGTGGCTGGCTTCACCGATGGACTCCCCGGCATGGCCATCTGTGACAATCATCGCGTTGGCGCCACTGACCTGTGCGGCCGCGGCAGCTGCCGGGTTGATCACAATCGTGTTCCTCAGTGCCAGGCCAGCCGATCGGAGCATCATCACCACTCTCGCCTCGGCTGTCTCCACCGTGTGAGTGGCTTTCGCTGTTCCTATGTGAGGGGCTGGCGGGGTCGGGTGGACTGACCGTATGACGGTTCAGGGGGGTTCGGCGGGTGGGGCCGAGGCGGGATCGGCTGCAGGACGGCGGGGAGCCCGGCCAGGAGGCCGGCGACGGGTGCGAGGGAGGATGAGTTCACTCGTCGTCTCGCTCACTTGGCGTCTCCCCTTGAGCAGCAGATCCGCCGTTGATTAGCTCCCTCCGGGCGATGCCGAGGATCCCGGAGGCGGCGTCCCTGACCAGCGCGACCGCGTCCTTGGGCGGGTAGTCGAGCCGGAGTCCGTTCAAGGTTAGATAGGCCTCGCAGGCGTGCCAGGCGAAGGCCTCATTGGAGTGCTCCAGGCACGGCAGCTTCGTCAGGCTCTGCAGCAGCGCGGCAGCTTTCAGGGGGAGGGAGCCGTAGACGTCGCGGTCCATGGCCCGGGCGTTGACCCGCGCGACCGCGGCGTACAGAGGCCTGCCCCGCACTGCCAGGTGATCTTCACGGTCCTGTGGCGCCGGGCGAACGGTGAGACGGTCGAGCAGATCCAGCCCGGTCGGATCATCCCCACGGGCAGGCGCAAGGGTCAGAATCCGAGCTTGTCGAGCATCTACCGGGTGCTCGCCGAGCACGCCAGGCGGCAGGCGTATCCCGAAGCGGTCGGAGCGGCGCACGCCGACTTCGCCGCCCTCCAGACTGTCGGGAGCATTCCGGGCCAGATGGCGGGGAGCTTGAGCGCATGGTCTACGGACACCATCGGGCCAAGGGCGCTCCCGTTCTGGGCGCCCTTCCCGGGCAGGACGGCCCCTTCGGCCGCCGCGCCGGACGACGACGACACCGCTGCGGCCGTCGAGGAGCCAGCCACCGCGGTGCCCGCACCCACAGACGGGAGCGAGCGGTGACACTGTGGCGGCGAGTTCTAGCTGCGCTCAACGACGACGCCCTCGACGACGCGGAGCGGGAGCGGATCGTGGCCCGCGGGCGCCGCACCGGCTCGCCGCCCGCCGCGCACCCAGGGCCAGCAGGCTGCCCCCGACGACGTTATGGACATCGCCTTCCGTGAGTTCGCCCTTCTGCTGGACGCCGATCAGGCCCGCGCCGCCGTCCGGGAAACCAGGCCGGCGCGTGGGTAACCCGGACGGCCCAGGCGGCGTTGAACCGGGCGTGACCACGGCGATGCGGCTCGCGCCCGTCATCGGCGGACAGCGCAGCGGAAGCGAAACGGTTCCCCGCCCCGAGTTGGAGCCGATCTTCACCGCGCTCGCCGAGCAGTGGGAGAGCGCCGGACGGGCCGTGCCCGGTCAGGCGGATGAGGAGTGGACGATCCTCGCCCGCCGCTACGCCTGGCCCGGACGCTGACCGCGCGGTGACGGCCCCCACCGCCCCCGCACCGCACCCCCAAGGAGCCGGACGGCGCCCGTCGGCGCCGCGCTCCAGGGCTGCCGGGCCGGCACACCGTGGTTGGGCCCACCGGTCCGGCAGCCCCACCAGTCCATCCCCTCAGCCGGGTCGCACGCAACGGCGCCGGGCAGCACGAAGGCCCCGACCGCTCGGGGAGATCGGGACCTTCGTATGTCTTGTGGGGAGCTGACGCGGCCCCGGTGCCGGGCAGGTATCGGAGCCGCGGACCGCACCGGCCCGACGTGGGGTCCACACCAGTGCACGTGTCGCCGTCTCAACGTCCCCCGTGCCTATAAGGACACGCTCCGCGTCAACGCCCGCATCCGCCCGTCCGTGCTGGCACGATGCCCTCATGCAGCCGCTGCCGGTGCCCTGCCCCGCCGACCTGATCCCGGATGCGACAGGTGGTGACGCCTTCAACGCCGTCTATAGGCAGGCCAAACAGGAGCGCGCGGTGTTCGTCGCCGTCGAGCGCCACGGCCCGCGCTGGACGGTGAAGGCCGACGCGCTCACCGCGCCGCAGCACAGCATCGACTCAGCGGTGTACGACGCCGTCCGCGCGGCCGTCATCCGCCTGATCCGCTCCCGCCAGATTCGCCCGGACTCCTCCGCTGGCCCGGTCTACTTCGTGTTGTACGAGGTGGACGGCGAGCCCCGGGCCCGCGAGCTGGCCGCCGCATTGCACGCCGCCCTCTACGGCGACCTGGAACCTCTGGCCCGTGCCGTGCCTCAAACGTCCTGACGGCGCACCCGCCCCCGGGCACCGAGATCACTCTCAGCGCCAACCAGGCGGTTCCGTTGATTGCCGAGGCCGAGTCCGAGGCCTATCGGGGGAGCTGGGCATGGATGGTTTTGCCGCGTCCGGGGCCGGGCGTGACGGTCAGGGTGCGGGCGAGCCGGCGGACCATGGGCCAGCCGAAGCCGCCACCGCCGTTCAGGTCGGGGGTGCGGTCGCGTGGCGGCGCCGGGCTGGGGTCGCTGACGGCCACGTTCAGCGTGTCGTGCCCGGCGGACAGTTCGAGGGTGTACCGGCCGCCGCCGTGGCGCAGGGCGTTGGTGATGAGTTCGGACACCACCAGGACAAGGGTGTCGGCCGCCCCGGGGTCCGGCGGGGGAGTGAGGCTGTCGGCGAAGACGCGCGCGGCGCGACGGGCACGGTGGAGGTCGGCCGCGTTCTCCCCCCGGACCACGGTCGGAGCGGGAACGGACAGCCGGGTGGTGCTCTTCGTGCTGTTCATGCGCGTAACCCCACCTGTTTCGGTTGTGCTGCTTGGGAGGGCTCGTATGCCCCCATGGCGGGCGATCAGACATCACTCCTGCATCGGCAGTGCAGGTTTCCGGCACCAGCGACCGACAGAGAAGGCATCCCAACCGTGCAGGAAATCTGTCATGGCGAGAGTAGACATGGAGTGCGTGAGGGGGTTACGGTCTTGTCCGAAGCCACGAGATCGAGTGAGGCGCGGCAGAGGACGAACTGCCGCGCATGCAGGTCCAAGCAGGAGCGGCACGGCGGCGGAGTGGTGGGGCCGGAAGGTAGACAGGGCCCCCTCACTGGCCGCCGGGCCGGGCGCCCCACCGGGGGGCCGTGAGCAGTACCGCAGTTCCAGCAGCACGAAGCAGAAGAAGGAAGAAGGAGGAGGCAGACGCCATCAGGATCGCCCGGGCGAGGAAGCAACACCGCCCGGGTACCGCAAGACCCCGGATTGGAAGGTGGTCCCCGGTCACGCAACCGCGATCCCCGCATGCCCGGCCTCCCAGGCCGAGCTGCGGAACAAGAAGGCCGGCACGGCAGTAAGCCGGCAGATGGTGTTGAAATCCCTCGGGGCCCTGGTTGCACGGCAACCAGGGCCCCTCGACCGCGTTCCCGCAACGAAGGTGCAGATGACCGAACAAGACCCCCTCGACCGTCTCAACGACGACGACTACCCCGCCTACACCATGGGCCGCGCCGCCGAACTCCTCGGCACCACCCCCGCCTTCCTGCGCGCCATCGGCGAAGCCCGCCTGATCACCCCGCTCCGCTCCGAAGGCGGACACCGCCGCTACTCCCGCTACCAGCTGCGCATCGCCGCCCGCGCCCGCGAACTCGTCGACCAGGGCACCCCCGTCGAGGCCGCCTGCCGGATCGTCATCCTCGAAGACCAGCTCGAAGAAGCCCAGCGCATCAACGAAGAACTACGCCACGCCGCGACCCAGCAGCCCCACCACACCGCCGACGCCTGAAGTCCACGACCTGCCGACACACCCGGCGGCAGGTCACACCGATCACCACCGGGCAGCCGACCGGACGGGGCCCTCTTCCCCTCCACCGACGTCAGTGCGCCTTGGCCGCGAGCTCCGGCCGACGCGTCTGCCCGGCCAGTGCCGGATCCGGTCGCGGAACTCCTCCTTGGCCAACAGGTTGGCCCCGGAAACCACCCCGCCCAACGTCGCCGAGGACCGCCTGCTGCTGCGCGCCGATCCCGAGCGGGCCATGCCCCGCTCCGATCCCAGCAACCGGGCGTTGCACATCGGCTGTGGGGCGGCGCACTGTTCAACCTGCGTGTAGCCGCCGCGCACGCCCGCCTTGTCCCGGACACAACGCTGCTGCCCAAGCCGCAGGACCCGCTGCTGCTGGCCGCCGTCCACCTGTCCGGGCGCACGGGGGACGAGGACCTGGCGCGCCTGCACCCGGCGATCCGGCAGCGGCACACCAGCCGGCATCCCTTCGCCGAGAAGGACCTTCCCGAAGAAGTGAAGGCCGCCTTGCAGAACGCCGCCGCACAGGAGGGAGCGGTGCTGCTCTTCCCCGGCCCCTGGCATGCCGAGACACTGCTTGATCTGGTCCGTGA
>NZ_JBQQBW010000097.1:0-24625 GCF_052245415.1 Streptomyces sp. 8N706
ACCGGGCAGCTCGGTGGCTGCCCGGTCATCGGCGTCATGACGGTGTTTCAACGCCCGGGCCTCGCGGACCCGCGAGGCCGTGGCACGAGGCGAGGCGGTGTGCCCCCTTCCCCCGGGTCAGACCGACCTGAAGGCCAGGACGACGTTGTGGCCGCCGAACCCGAAGGAGTCGTTGAGGGCCGCGATGGTCCCTTCGGGCAGGGGCCGGGCCTCGCCGCGTACGACATCAGCGTCGGCCTCGGGGTCGAGGGTGTCGATGTTGGTCGTCGGCGGAGCCAGCCGGTGGTGCAGCGCCAGGACGCTGGCGACGGTCTCCACGCCGCCGGCGCCACCCAGGAGATGTCCCGTCATGGACTTCGTGGCGGACAGGGCCATGTGGTCCACATCGTCGCCGAAGACCTTGCGGAGCGCCTTGATCTCGGCCACATCGCCCTGCGGGGTGGAGGTGGCGTGCGCGTTGATGTGCACGATCTCGGCGGGCTTGAGGTCGGTGGCCCCCATCAGGTTCTCCAGCGCGTGCGCGATGCCATTGCCGGAGGGCTCGGGCTGGGTGATGTGGTGGGCGTCCGCGGAGATGCCCTGGCCGAGGGCCTCGGCGTAGATCTTCGCGCCGCGCTGGGCGGCGTGTTCCGCCGACTCCAGGATGACCACCCCGGCGCCCTCCCCGAGGACGAAGCCGTCACGGGCCGTGTCGAACGGCCGGGACGCACCCTGCGGGTCGTCGTTGTTCTTGGACATCGCCATCATGTTGCCGAACGCGGCGATGGGCAGCGGGTGGATGGCCGCCTCGGTGCCGCCCGCGACGACGACATCGGCACGTCCGGAACGGATCATCTCGATGGCGTAGCCGATGGCCTCGGCCCCCGACGCACAGGCGCTGACGGGGGTGTGCACACCGGCCCGGGCGCCCACCTCCAGCCCGACGTTGGCCGACGGGCTGTTCGGCATCAGCATCGGCACGGTGTGCGGGGAGACACGGCGGACGCCACGCTCCTTGAGGACGTCGTACTGGTCGAGCAGGGTGGTCACGCCGCCGATACCGGAGGCGATGACCGCGCCCAGCCGGTCCGGGTTGATCGACGCGTCCTCGCCTGCCTTGGCGGTGAAGCCCGCGTCGGCCCACGCCTCACGCGCCGCGATCAGCGCGAACTGGGCCGAACGGTCCAGCTTGCGGGCCTGCGGGCGGGGGATGATCTCGCCCGGTTCGACCGCGATCTGCGCGGCGATCCGTACCGGAAGCTGCTCGGCCCACTCCTGCTCGAGAGGGCCGACGCCGGAACGTCCCGCGATCAGACCTTCCCAGGTCGATGCGGTGTCGCCACCCAGCGGTGTGGTTGCGCCGATACCGGTGACGACCACGGTGCGATTGGTCGCATTCACAGGAATTCTTTCTCCACGTGTCGAGGGGTCCGAATCGACGGCGCCACCGCGGGGTGGCGACTAACGCTCGGCTGGATCAGGCCTGGTGCTTGAGGATGTAGTCGACGGCGTCGCCCACGGTCTTGAGGTTCTTGACGTCGTCGTCCGGAATCTTCACGTCGAAGCGCTCCTCGGCGGCGACGACGACCTCGACCATGGACAGCGAGTCGACGTCCAGGTCGTCGGTGAAGGACTTGTCGAGCTCGACGTCCTCGGTGGGGATACCGGCGATCTCGTTGACGATCTCCGCGAGACCCTCGAGGATCTCCTTCTGGTCGGCCATTTGCGGCGCTCCTTCGGTGTTTTCGGTGCTCTGTGTGGTGAAACGATGCTGCCCGGAAGGCCCGGACTGCGTAGATCTTGCTTAAGGGAGGGTAACGACCGTCGCGGCGTAGACGAGACCCGCCCCGAACCCGAGGACGAGCGCGGTGTCGCCGCTCTTCGCCTTCCCGGCCGCCAGGAGCCGCTCCATGGCGAGCGGAATCGAGGCGGCCGAGGTGTTGCCGGTGGTCTCCACATCACGGGCGACCGTGACGTGCTCCGGCAGTTTGAGGGTCTTCACCATCGAATCGATGATCCGCAAATTGGCCTGGTGCGGAATGAAGACGTCCAGGTCGTCCGCGGTGATTCCGGCCGCGTCCAGCGCCTGCTGGGCGACCTTCGCCATCTCGAACACGGCCCAGCGGAAGACGGTCTGTCCTTCCTGGCGGATGGCGGGGAACTTCAGTTCGCCGTCCTCACCGACCGGAAGCTGCGCGACGTCGCCGACGCGGAACTCGTCCCAGGCGACCGTCTGTGTGATGACGTCCGCCTTGTCGCCCTCGGAACCCCAGACGGTGGGGCCCATGCCGGGGTCCTCGGACGGGCCGACGACGACCGCGCCGGCGCCGTCGCCGAAGAGGAAGGCCGTGGAGCGGTCGGTCACGTCGGTGAGGTCGGAGAGCCGCTCGACGCCCACGACGAGCACGTACTCGGCGCTGCCCTCCAGGATGAGGCCCTTGGCGATCGTCAGGCCGTAGACGAAGCCCGCACAGGCCGCGGAGATGTCGAAGGCGGCGGCCTTGCCCGCGCCCAGGCGGTGGGCGATCTCCGTGGCGATGGACGGGGTCTGCTTGAAGTGCGAGACCGTCGAGATGATGACGGTGCCGATCTGCTCGGCGGTGATCCCGGCGTCCGCGATGGCCTTGCCCGCCGCCTCCACGGACATCTCGGCCACGGTCTCGTCCGGGCTTGCCCAGTGCCGGGTCGCGATACCGGAGCGCGAGCGGATCCACTCGTCGGAGGAGTCGATGTGCTTCAGGATCTCCTCGTTGGGCACCACACGGGTCGGGCGGTAGCCACCGACGCCGAGGAGACGCGCGTACGGCGACCCCTTACTGGCCTTGATCTTCGCGGTCATGCTTCTTGCGGCTCCTGTTCGGCGGGGGTGCCCACGGAGGCGGCGTGCTCGGCGATCAGCTCGCGGGCCGCCTCGATGTCGTCCGGCGTCTTCAGGGCGACGGTCCTCACCCCGGACAGGGCGCGCTTGGCCAGCCCGGTGAGGGTGCCGCCCGGGCACATCTCGATCATCCCGGTGACACCGAGCTCCTGGAAGGTCTCCATGCACAGATCCCAGCGGACCGGGTTGGACACCTGGGTGACCAGCCGCTGAATGATCTCCTCGCCGGACTCCACGACCTGTCCGTCGGTGTTGGAGACATAGGGGATCTCGGGGTCCCGCACCGTGACGCCCGGGACCAGGGTCTCGAGCGTTGCGACGGCGGGAGCCATGTGGTCGGTGTGGAACGCGCCCGCGACCTTCAGCGGGATGACCCGCGCGCGCTCGGGCTTGTCCGCGGCGAGGGCCGCCAGCTGCTCGGAAGTGCCCGCTGCGACGATCTGGCCCGCGCCGTTCATGTTCGCCGGAGTCAGGCCGAGCCCCTCGAGGTGGGCCACGACCGCGTCGGGGTCGCCGCCGAGCACAGCGGACATACCGGTCTCGGTGACGGTCGCCGCCTGGGCCATCGCCAGGCCGCGCTGCCGTACGAGCACCATCGCGGACTCGGCCGTGATCACACCGGCGGTCGCGGCGGCGGTGAGCTCACCGACGCTGTGACCGGCGGTGGCACCCACCACGGACCGGCTCTCGGCGGCATCGGGGAACACCGAGAGCGCCGAGACCAGGCCGGCGGCCACGAGGAGCGGCTGGGCCACGGCGGTGTCGCGGATCTCGTCCGCGTCGGCCTTGGTGCCGTAATGGATCAAGTCCAGACCGGAGACGGCCGACCACCACTGAAGGCGTTCGGTGACGCCGGGCAGTTCGAGCCAGGGAGCCAGGAAGCCGGGCGACTGAGCGCCTTGGCCGGGAGCGACGAGTACGAGCACTCTCACACTCTCTCTTGCGGCCGGTCGGGAAGACCGGTGGGGACAGGGACCAAGAACCGTCGGGGGAATTGTGGGTGTCCGACAAAAGTCTAAAGTTGAGGATCGCCTTGGGCCAGACGGCCCAGAATCAGGGCGATACGGAGGGTGAACGCCGACCGTACATCGGAAGGCGACCATCCGGTGACGTCGGTCACACGTCGGAGCCGGTAGCGCACGGTGTTCGGATGGACGAACAACATCCGCGCCGCGCCTTCCAGGCTGCTCGCCTGTTCCAGATAGACGCTGAGGGTCTCCAGCAGCGCCGAGCCCGCCTCCTCCAGCGGTCTGTAGATCTCCTCCACCAGCTGCTCACGGGCGGAGACATCACCCGCCATCGCGCGCTCGGGCAGCAGATCGTCCGCCAGTACGGGGCGCGGGGCGTCCGGCCAGGCCGTGCACGCCCGCAGGCCCGCGTTGGCGGCCTGTGCCGAACGGGAGGCCGACACCAGATCCCCGACGACGGGCCCGGCGACCACCGGGCCCGCGGCGAACGGGCCGATCAGCGCCTTCGCCGTACGGAGCGGATCGTTGCTGCCCCCGGCGACCACGATGAGCCGGTCGCCCAGCACCCCGGTCAGCACCTGGAGCTTGGCGTGCCGGGCGGCACGTCGGATCGCCTCCACGGTCAGCTCGCTGTCACCGTTCGGGGCGGTGCCGAGAACGACGATGACGTGCTCGGGGGAGTTCCAGCCCAGGGCGGCGGCGCGGGACAGCGCGCCCTCGTCCGCCTCGCCGGAGAGCACGGCGTTGACGACGAGCGATTCGAGCCGGGCGTCCCAGGCGCCGCGCGCCTCCGCGGCCTGCGCGTACACCTGGGCGGTGGCGAAGGCGATCTCGCGGGCGTAGACGAGCAGGGCCTCGCGGAGCACCGACTCGTCGCCCGGCGCGGCGACCTCGTCGATGGCCGCCTCCATGACCTCGATGGTCGTACGGACCATCTCCACGGTCTGGCGCAGGGTGATCGCGCGGGTCAGCTCGCGAGGCGCGGTGCCGAAGACGTCGGTGCTGATGGCCTGGGGGGTCTCCGGGTGCCGGAACCACTCGGTGAAGGCGGCGATACCGGCCTGGGCGACCAGACCGATCCAGGAACGGTTCTCCGGAGGCATGGCGCGGTACCACGGAAGCGTCTCGTCCATACGGGCGATGGCGTTCGCGGCGAGGCGGCCGGAGGATTTCTCCAGCCGCCGCAGAGTCGCGGCGTGCGGGTGAGCGTCAGCGGATCCGGATTCAGGCACGTGACAAGACTGCCTTATGCAGCGCGCTCTCCGTCCCGCCCCCTCCCCGTGCCTCGGTACCGTGGACGGATGATTCAGGTGAGGCGGGCGCGGGAGCGCTATCGGGGCGGGGAGCCGGAGGCGGGGATCGAGACCCGGCACGCGTTCTCCTTCGGACCCCACTACGACCCGGACAATCTGCGCTTCGGGGCGCTCGTCGCCTGCAACGAGGAGCGCCTGGCGCCGGGGGCGGGCTTCGACGAGCATCCGCACCGCGATGTGGAGATCGTCACCTGGGTCGTCGAGGGGGAGCTCACCCACCGTGACTCGGCGGGGAACGTCTCGCTCGTACGCCCCGGCGATGTGCAGCGGCTCAGCGCGGGCGGCGGGGTCCGGCACACGGAGCGGAACGACGGGGAGGAGCCGCTCCGTTTCGTCCAGATGTGGCTGGAGCCCTCGGTGCAGGCCGGCGAGCCGTCCTACGAGATCGTCCGGGGCATCGCCGACAGCACGCCGTACGCGCTGGAGCGGGCCGGGGCGGTGCTGCACATCCGGCGCCTGGCCGAGGACGAACGCGGGGCGCTGCCCGGGGCGGAGCGGGTGTACGTCCAGGTGGTGCGCGGTCAGGTGCGGCTGCCGGGCGAACTGCTGGGCCCGGGGGACGAGGCGCGGATCAGCGGTGCGCGGGAGCTGGAGATGGCCGCCGCCGCCCCGGCCGAGGTGCTGGTGTGGGAGATGTGACGCGCCGAGGGTGAGGCGTGTGACGCACCGAGAGGCAGCTCAGCGTCCGAGCTCGGAGAGGACCGCCTCCGTGAAGGGCGGCCATGCGTCGATGGCCCACTGGCCGAAGGCGCGGTCCGTGAGCGCGACGCAGGCGGCTCCCGCCTCCGGGTCGACCCACAGGAAGGTCCCGGACTGGCCGAAGTGGCCGAAGGTGCGGGGCGAGGACGAAGAGCCCGTCCAGTGCGGGGACTTGGCGTCGCGGATCTCGAAGCCGAGGCCCCAGTCGTTGGGCTTCTGGTGGCCGTAGCCGGGGAGGACCCCGGACAGGCCGGGGTGGACCACCGAGGTGGCCTCGGCGACGGTCAGCGGGTGCAGCAGCTGCGGGGCCTGGAGCTCGGCGGCGAAGCGGACCAGATCGTCGACGGTCGACACGGCGTCCTTGGCGGGGGAGCCGGGCAGCTCGGTGGAGGTCATCCCCAGCGGGTCGAGCACGGCCTGGCGCAGATACTCGGCGAAGGGGATGTCCGTGGCCTTGGCGATGTGGTCGCCCAGCGTCTCGAACCCGGCGTTGGAGTAGAGCCGGCGCGTCCCGGGCTCGGCCGTCGTGCTGTGCTCGTCGAAGGCGAGACCGGAGGTGTGCGCGAGCAGATGCCGCACGGTCGACCCCTCCGGCCCGGCGGGCTCGTCCAGCTCGACGGCCCCCTCCTCGTAGGCGACGAGCACGGCGTACGCGGTGAGCGGCTTGGTGACCGAGGCGAGCGGGAAGCGGTGGCCGGTCGGCCCGTGGGACCCGGCGAGCGTGCCGTTGCTCCGTACGACGGCGGCGGCCGCGGTGGGGACCGGCCAGTTCTCGATCATGCGCAGGCTCTGCATGGGCCCGAGCCTAACGTGGGGCCCGCGGGCACCGAACGCCTGGCCGCGCCCCGGACGGATGGCCGGAAACCGATGGATGATCGCCCTTGCTTGGAGTGCACTCCAACTCTTTAGCGTTGAGATCGCGTGAGGGTGTTCCGCTATGCGAAGGATGGTGACGGCATGACCGTGACGGAGAGCGAGCCGGTACAGCCGCGCGTGTGTGTGAATGCCGCCGCTCCGCGCCCCCGCCCGGCCGGGCAGGACCGGTACACGATCAGCGAGGTGGCGGACGTCACCGGGCTCACCGCGCACACGCTGCGCTGGTACGAGCGGATCGGCCTGATGCCGCACGTCGACCGGTCGCACACCGGCCAGCGCCGCTACAGCGACCGGGACCTCGGCTGGCTCGACTTCGTCGGCAAGCTGCGGCTGACCGGGATGCCGGTCGCGGACATGGTCCGCTACGCCGAGCTGGTACGGGCCGGTGAGCACACCGTCGCCGAGCGCCTCGAGCTGCTGGAGGCGCACCGCGAGGACGTACGCCGGAGGATCGACGAGCTGGGGGACACCCTCACGGTCCTCGATTTCAAGATCGATCGTTATGCGGACGCCCGGAGGGCGTCGGAGAGGGCCTGAAGTGAGTGACGAGAAGGATCAGAAGATCGCCGGGGTCGAACTGGGCATGGGCGGTCCGCGGACCGGTGTACAGGGACTCGGCTGCATGGGCATGAGCCACGCCTACGGACCGACGGACGGGGCCGAGGCGCGGGCCACGCTGGAGCGGGCTCTCGAACTGGGCGTCACGCTGTACGACACCGCCGATATATACGGCTTTGGAGAGAACGAGAAGTTCATCTCCCCCTTCGTGCGGGCCCACCGCGAACAGATCGTGCTGGCCACGAAGTTCGCCGTCATCCTGGACCCGGACAACCCCTCGCACCGGGGCATCCGCAACGACCGCCCGTACCTCCGCGCGTGCATCGAGGGCAGCCTGCGGCGCCTGGATGTCGACGCGATCGACCTCTACTACATGCACCGCCGCAATCCGGACGTGCCGATCGAGGAGACGGTCGGCGCGATGGCGGAGCTGGTGCAGGAGGGCAAGGTCAAGCACCTGGGCCTGAGCGAGGTCACGGGGCCGGAACTACGGGCCGCCCACGCCGTGCACCCGATCGCGGCCGTCCAGTCGGAGTGGTCGCTCTTCAGCCGCGACGTGGAGCGTGCGGTCGTGCCGACGGCGGCCGAGCTCGGTGTGGCCTTCGTGCCGTACTCACCGCTGGGCCGAGGCTTCCTGACGGGGTCGTTCGTGGACGCGGACAGCGAGCTGACGGCGGATGACTTCCGGAAGACCGTTCCGCGGTTCACCGGGGACAACGCGGCGGCGAACGCCGCCCTCCTGGAGCCCGTACGCACCATCGCCGAGAACCGCGGAGTGACGCTCGGGCAGATCGCTCTCGCCTGGGTGCAGCAGCAGGCCAGGGTGCACGGGCTGCCGGTCGTGCCGATCCCGGGCACGCGCAAGCGCAGCCGGGTGGAGGAGAACACGGCCGCGACGCGGATCGTGCTGAGCGCCGAGGAACTCGCGCTGCTCGAGCCGATCGCGGACAAGGTCGCAGGTGGGCGCTCTCCCGATATGGCGTTCACGTCGGCGGGGCGTGAGTAGGGGAGCAGTGGGGCGCGGGGGGCGAGGCGCGCACCTCGGAGCCGGGGGCGGCGGCGCGGGGTGAAGCGCGGGAGACGCAGAGCTCGGGGCGCGGCCTCGGAGCCCGGGGCGCGGGGGGTGCGGCGGCAGCCCCGGAGCTCGGAGGGTGGCGGCAGCGTCGGCCGGGGGCCGCGGTGCGGGGCCCGCGGTGCGGCGGCGCCGGGCTGTGGCCTCAGAGCTCGGCGAGGAGTTCGGCCTTCTTGGAGCTGAACTCCTCGTCCGTCAGCAGCCCCGCCTCGTGCAGCGCCCCCAGGTGCCGGATGCGGTCCGCGATGTCCGCGGGGTCGGGGCGTGCCTTGTCGGTCAGGGCCGACGGGGTACGGGGCGCGGGTACCGTGCCGTGCTCCGGCTCCGCGGCCCGGATGGCCTCCAGTACGGCCGCGGCGAACGGCAGTGACTCGTGCACCAGCCCGTAGCCGAGTCCGAAGACGACCGCCGCCGGATCCTGGTCGGCCTCACCGGGCTGCGGCGTTCGCCCCGCGTCGGCGGTCCCCCTCGCCGCGCCCCGGCGGACCAGCCGCAGATGCCCGTTGAGGACCTCCGGCGAGCGCCAGTCCACATCCGCCAGCTCGGTGACCGCGAAGCTCTGGTCGCCGGCCTTCCACTTCGCGGAGGACGCGCCCGTCCAGAACCAGCGGAAGGCGACGGCCGTGCCGTCGAAGGACGCCTTGCCGTCGTAGGCCTTGAAGTTCAGTGGCGGTGGCGGTGCCGGGACCAGATACCGATCGGCGGGCTCGTCGGCCGCCTTACCGAGCGCCGCGCGCATCTCGTCGGCGTAGTACTCGGCGAGCATCTCGCGTTCGGCGGGGAGCACCAGCCGGTACGGGTCGGAGCCCGCCTTGAGTTGTCCGTCCGCCGCGTCCATCAGGGGGTCGGCGCCGCGCCGGGGCACGGCGCGCAGCGCCATCGTTCCCCGTTTGCCGGGAGTGAGCTCCACCGCTGCCAGCGCCTCGTAGGGAATCCGTCGCTCACCGAGCACCTGGAACAGCTTCGGCGTACGGATGCCCCGTTCGAAGCGGATGAGCACGGAGTCCGAGTCGAACTCCCAGACGGTGTGAAAACCGGCCAGCACATCACCCATGCGGCTCATCGTATGCGGCGGTCGCCCGCCCGTCCCCCTTCGGTGCGCTACGCGCGTCAAACCGCTTCGGGCCCGCGAATGTCGGCTTTGCAGTCCGTGGCCAGGCCCGGCGCACAGGTGACCGAGTGCAGCGCCCCGACCCCGATCTCGGCGAAGTTCTCCAGGCTGTCGGTGCCGGGCTCGTAGTAGCCGGTGTGTCCGATGGCGCGGTCCGCGGAGAGCACCCGGGCGCCGAAGCCACGCGAGACCGGGTCCGCGCCGTGCCCCAGCTCGCCGAACTCCAGGTTCGGCACGTCCTGGATCCAGTCGTCGGCGTCCCGCGTCGCCCAGACACGGGCCTTGGTGCCGAGCCCGGCGGCGTTCTCCGCGCGCATGCCGGGGCTGCCCGACACCGCGATGTCGGTGACCTTCGCGGGCAGGGTGCGTGCGGCGACGCCGCAGACCACCGAGCCGTAGCTGTGGCAGAACAGCGAGACGCGCGAGGCGGCAGGCAGCGAGCCGACAAGGCGCTGGAGCCGTACGGCCCCGTCCTCGGCGAGTCGCCCGATGGCGGCGTCCACGCCCAGCCCCGCGGGAGCGGTGTAGTCGGCCCAGGCGATGACGGCGGTACGGGCCATGGGTTGCTCGGCGCGCTCGGCGTTGTACAGCGAGCGGGCCATGCCGACGGGCGCGCTGTTCTTGCGGTCGGTGCGCTCGAAGTTCGCCAGATTGGTGTCCACCCCGGGCACCACGACCGACACCTGACGGGCGCGCGCGAGGTCGCCGAAGACCTCGGCGGCCCGGCCCGCCCCGGTCGGATCGAAGGCGAGGATCTGCCGCCCCTTGGCCTGCATCGACGCGAAGCGGTGCATCAGGCGCCCGGCCTGCTGACGACCCTCCGGGGTGAGCCGGTGGTCGTTCATACGTTCCTCCGCCGTCCTGCGGGCCTCGCCGATGGCGATCCGGTTCGCGCGGTAGCGCAGCTCCACCGGCGCTCCGCCCAGATTGCCGACGACCAGCGGGTAGCGCTGGGCAAGACGGTCCTGATCGGCCGGGGCGAGCGAGTGGAAGAAGCGGGCCAGCTTCGCGGAGCCCGACTCCGGATCGGGCAGCTCACGGCCGTCGACGGAGCCGTGCAGCCAGGCCGTGAGCGCCGCCTGACGCGGGCCGGGGTCGGGCTGATGGTTCCGGATGGCGGTCCAGCCCGTGGTCGCCAGCAGGACGAAGACCACGGCCAGGGCGAGCACCGTGCGCCACGCAGGGGAGTCGCCGAGCCATGATGGGGTGGAGGAGCCGAGCTCAGGGAAAGAAGACACTGCGGGACACCCTAGGAGAAGCGACGGGCGACCCGTGGGGGGCGTGACCGAGATCACGTTTCAAGCGGGTGCAATTAGCGTCACATCGGGCACTGTCCTCGGCGTGGCGTACGGACGCCGTTACGGTCCGTGAGTCCGCCAGTCCTCGGTGAGAGCCGGTCCGATCTGGTCCAGATGGCTCTGGGTGATCGCGCGGATCTCTTCCACACCGACGTCATGGCCCGCTCCCCAGACCCGGCCCGCCACCCGCATCACCCCGGTGAACACCGCCACGAGCACCCGCGGCCGCGGGTCGGTCCCCACATCGAGCCCCGCCCGGCGGGCGATCTCCCGCGCCATCCGCTCCTCCAGCTCGGTCGAGCGGCGCAGATGGACGGCGAGCAGCGCGGGGGTCGACTCGATCACCCGGTACATCCGCAGATGAAGCTCGGGGGGCACGGTCTCCTCGACGGCCTCTCCCAGGGTGTCCCAGCCGTGGATGACGGCGTGGCGCAGGGCGGTCGTCGGTGCCTCGTCGGCCGGCCGCCCGCACAGAGCGGCGAAGAAGTGGGCCTCCGCCACCTCCTGGACGGCGAAGGCCGCCTCCTCCTTGCCGGCGAAGTAGCGGAAGAAGGTGCGCTGGGAGACGTCCGCGGCACCGGCGATCTCGTCGACCGTCGTCTCCTCGTACCCCTGACTGGTGAACAGTTCGAAGGCGGAGCGCACCAGGGCGTTCCGCGTGCGCTGTTTCCTGCGCTCCCGGAGCCCGCCCGGCACCGCCGGGCTCACGGCTGATCCCGTTGCCTGATCCATCGTCACGTACCGGCCCTCTTCCGCCGCGTCACCGCCGTTCACGATACCTGTGAGGGGCAGGGCAGCCGCCGTGAGCGACGGGCTGTCCGCCCTCTGGCCGAGCAGCGCCGGCCGTCACGTCCGGGGTGTGGCCGGCCCCGCCCGACGACGTGGCCCGCCGTCAACATCGCACGTCAACAAGGTCTGCCGGAGGAACCCGGCAGGGCTGTCGCCTATCCGGGTGGCATCCGCCGCCGGGGCTTGGAGCGTCGGCAGCCCTGCGCGAGGCTCTCCCCGGGCCTGCATGGGGCAACTGCCCGGCGTCAGGCCCGCTGTTCGACAACCACGGGGAGTGTGATCCATATGAGCAGGACGCCGCGTGCCATCAGGCCGCGCCTCAACCCGGTCGTGACCGCGACGGCCATCGCCGTGGCCGCGGGCATGCTGATCCCGGCCACGGTCACGGCAACGGCTGCGCCCGGCCCGTCAGCGCCCGGCCCGTCAGCGGCCGGAGCCGTACGGGCGACACCCGTACGGGGCACTGCCGCACAGCCCCCGCTCGGCGACTGTTCGGCCGGGCAGCTGTGCCTCTGGGAGAAGAACGATTTCCGCGGCACGCGACAGGTTTATGAGCTCTCCGGCGTCGACATCGAGAGCTGTGTCCCCCTGCCGCGCGGTGCCCGCGCCGCCTCGCTGGCGAATCGCACCGGGCGCCCCGTCACCACCTACCAGAGCAGTGAATGCGGCGAAACGGGAGAATTCGATACGTACCCGGGCGGAGGCAGCTGGGTGCCCCAATCGCCGTACCAGGTGCGGGCCTTCAAGGTCTGGGAGCGCTGAACGCGGGTACCCGCGAGAAGAGCCGGTTTCGGCCAACCCCGAGGAGGGATGATGGCTGGCTTCGGACACACCGCCCGTACGCGCAGGTACCCCCGCTCACGCAGCCGGATGTGGTCGCGGGGCGGGCCGGATCGCGCGACGCTGGGCATGGCCGGTCTGATCTGTGCGATTGCGGGATTCTTCGTGCTGGGGATCGTCCTCGGCCCGGCCGCGGTCGTCTCCGGCCGGCTCGCCATGGGGCGCCGCTGGAGCGGAGCACCCGGCCCGGCGCTCGTCGCCGTGGTGCTGGGTGCGATCGACACTCTCCTGGCACTCATCTGGTCGACGGGCAGCCCGCCGACGGGCGGTCTCCTCTGAACTGAGGACAGACGGCGCGCCCCGACCGGATCCCTCCCGGTCGGGGCGCGCCGTATGCCAGCCGTGTACGACGCGGACGCCGGCTACGCGTCACCGCCCGCGGGGCCCGGGTCGGCCGCCGCGGCGTCCAGCAGCTGGTAGCGGTCGATCGCCTGCTTCAGCACCGAGCGGTCGATCCGGCCCTCCTTGGCGAGCTCGGTGAGCACACCGAGGACGATCGACTGGGCGTCGATGTGGAAGAAGCGCCGCGCCGCACCGCGGGTGTCGGCGAAGCCGAAGCCGTCGGCGCCCAGCGACTGGTACGTCCCCGGCACCCAGCGCGCGATCTGGTCCGGGACGGCCCGCATCCAGTCGGACACGGCCACCTTCGGGCCCTCGGCGTGCTGCAGCTTGCGTGTGATGTACGGGACGCGCTGCTCCTCCTCCGGGTGCAGCAGGTTGTGCTCCTCCACCTCGACGGCCTCGCGCCGCAGCTCGTTCCAGGAGGTCGCCGACCAGACGTCCGCCTTGACGTTCCACTCGTCGGCCAGGATCCGCTGGGCCTCGGCCGCCCACGGGACCGCGACACCGGAGGCGAGGATCTGGGCCGGGATGTCGCCCTTCTCGCCCGCCTTGTAGCGGTGGATGCCCTTGAGGATGCCCTCGACGTCCACATCGGCCGGCTCGGCCGGATGCTGGATCGGCTCGTTGTACACGGTGAGGTAGTAGAAGATGTCCTCGCCGTGCGGGTGCTCGTCGGACGAGCCGTACATCCGGCGCAGACCGTCCTGGACGATGTGCGCGATCTCGTAGCCGAACGCCGGGTCGTACGCGACGACCGCCGGGTTGGTCGAGGCGAGCAGCTGCGAGTGGCCGTCCGCGTGCTGCAGCCCCTCACCGGTCAGGGTCGTACGGCCCGCGGTCGCGCCCAGTACGAAACCGCGCGCGAGCTGGTCGGCCATCTGCCAGAACTGGTCACCGGTCCGCTGGAACCCGAACATCGAGTAGAAGACGTAGACCGGGATCAGCGGCTCGCCGTGCGTGGCGTACGAGGAGCCCGCCGCGATCAGCGAGGCCGTGCAGCCCGCCTCGGAGATGCCGTCGTGCAGCATCTGGCCGGTCGGGGACTCCTTGTAGGCCAGGAGCAGCTCCCGGTCCACCGCCTCGTACTGCTGGCCCAGCGGGTTGTAGATCTTCGCCGACGGGAAGAAGGAGTCCATTCCGAAGGTGCGGTACTCATCGGGGGCGATCAGCACGAAGCGCTTGCCGATCTCCTTGTCCCGCATGAGGTCCTTCAGCAGCCGGACGAACGCCATCGTGGTGGCGATCGACTGCTGGCCGGAGCCCTTCTTCACGGCCGCGTAGGTCTTGTCGTCCGGGAGGTTCAGCGGCTTGGACCGCACGACGCGGGTCGGCACGTAGCCGCCCAGCCCCTTACGGCGGTCGTGCATGTACTGGATCTCCTCGGAGTCGCGCCCCGGGTGGTAGTACGGCGGCAGGCCGGACTCCAGCTCCTTGTCCGCGATCGGGATGTGCAGCCGGTCGCGGAAGCGCTTGAGGTCGTCGACCGTCAGCTTCTTCATCTGGTGGGTCGCGTTGCGGCCCTCGAAGTTCGGGCCGAGCGTCCAGCCCTTGACGGTCTGCGCGAGGATCACGGTCGGCTGGCCCTTGTGGGCCTTGGCCGCCGCGTACGCCGCGTAGATCTTCTTGTGGTCGTGGCCGCCGCGGCCCAGGTACAGGATCTGGTCGTCGGTCATGCCGTCGACCATCTTGCGCAGCCGCAGGTCGTCACCGAAGAAGTGCTCGCGGATGTACGCGCCGGTCTCGGTGGCGTACGTCTGGAACTGGCCGTCGGGGGTGGTGTTGAGCTTGTTGACCAGCACACCGTCGCGGTCCTGCGCCAGCAGCGGGTCCCAGCTGCGGTCCCAGACCAGCTTGATCACATTCCAGCCGGCGCCGCGGAAGTACGACTCCAGCTCCTGCATGATCTTGCCGTTGCCGCGCACCGGGCCGTCGAGGCGCTGGAGGTTGCAGTTCACCACGAAGGTGAGGTTGTCCAGGCCCTCACGGGCGGCGATGGACAGCTGGCCGAGCGACTCCGGCTCGTCCATCTCGCCGTCGCCGAGGTAGGCCCACACGTGCGACTTGGAGGTGTCGGCGATTCCGCGCGCCTCCAGATAGCGGTTCATCCGCGCCTGGTAGATCGCGCCCATCGGACCGAGGCCCATGGAGACGGTCGGGAACTCCCAGAAGTCCGGCATCAGCCGCGGGTGCGGGTAGCTGGACAGACCGTAGGGGGCCTTCGACTTCTCCTGGCGGAACGCATCGAGCTGCTGCTCGTTCAGCCGGTCCAGGAGGTACGCACGGGCGTAGATGCCCGGGGAGGCGTGGCCCTGGAAGAAGATCTGGTCGCCGCCGTCCCCCTCGTCCTTGCCGCGGAAGAAGTGGTTGAAGCCCACGTCGTAGAGCGACGCCGAGGAGGCGAAGGTGGCGATGTGGCCGCCCACGCCGATACCCGGGCGCTGCGCGCGGGAGACCATGACGGCCGCGTTCCACCGGGTCGCGTTCAGGACCTTGCGCTCGATCTCCTCGTTGCCCGGGAAGAACGGCTCGTCCTTGGTCGCGATGGTGTTCACGTAGTCCGTGCTGCGCATCTCGGGCACGGCCACGCGCTTCTCGCGGGCACGCTCGATCAGGCGGAGCATCAGGTAGCGGGCACGCTCGCGGCCCCGCTCGTCGACCGCTGCGTCGAGCGAGTCGAGCCATTCCCGGGTCTCTTCGGGATCAAAGTCCGGGACCTGGCTGGGAAGGCCGCCAATGATGATCGGGTTGCGATCGGATCCGGAAGCCACGCTGTTCCTTCGCTGTTCGGTTCGTGTCTGTACACGGGTGAGGTTCAGTCTCGACTGGTGTCGCACCGCCTCCCATCGTGTACCTCGGAGGGCGGTAACGTCATCTCTACTGGGCGGTAACGCCACTCTGTGAGATTCCATGCCAAAAGGCCGGCGGTGTCTGCGGCCGGATCGCAACCCTACGCCCACGTGGGCCGTGGTGGGCGTACAGGCGTTCGCCTCCCCCGCCGCCGCCCCTCCGGCCCCCGGACCTGCACGGCGCCGCCCCGGCGCTCCGTGAACCCGGCGGGAAGGCTGTGACGTGCGTCACTGGCGACCGTTCCCGCATGATGGGAGTTGCGCCGACACTCCCCCTAACTCCGTATGCTCCACATAACTCCGTATGGGGGCGGCCCCATACGTTTGGGCGGGATCGGTGGCTGGGTACTTGCGCGAACCGCCCCGCCCGTGTGGACTACGGCCAATACCTCGCGTACGCGCGGGGTGACAGACAACTTCTCGAAAGACGACAGGAGGCAATCCGTGAGCGCGACCGCGGACCACGCGGAGGAGCGGACCAACCCTGCCGCCAGGCTGGGTTTCCAGCCCGGACAGGTGGTCCAGGAGCTCGGTTACGACGAGGACACCGAGCAGGAGCTGCGTGAGGCGATCGAGGAACTCACCGGCACGGAGCTCGTCGACGAGGATTACGACGACGTGGCCGACGCTGTCGTGCTGTGGTTCCGCGAGGACGACGGCGACCTGACGGACGCGCTGGTGGACGCCACCACGATGATCGACGCCGGGTCCCCGGTCTGGCTGATGACGCCGAAGACCGGCCGCGAGGGATACGTCGAGCCGAGCGACATCGGCGAGGCTGCGCAGACCGCCGGCCTGGCGCAGACCAGCAGCGTCAACGCGGGCAAGGACTGGACCGGCAGCCGTCTGGTGACCCCCAAGGCCGCACGCTCCGGCAAACGCTGACCGACGGCGGCCGCACACCGGCCCCTCGGCCCTCGCCCCGGCCACAGCACTGGGCGCCCCGGTACCGGAGGTGCCGCAGTCCGGGGTGCGGAGGGGCCGGACTCTGCCCGAGCACCCACGCGTCACGCGCGTCCGGCCCCCGCGTTCCCCGCGTCCCCGCCTCTCGGCGGACGGAGCCGCGGACCATCGTCAGTGCCCCCGGCGGTCCACCGCCGGGGGCACGGTGCGTCACGCCCGGCGCACAGTGACAGACTGGCCCGCGAACCCGCCGGCGGCCGGGTGGCACACCACCGTCCCGGGGCCGGCCCGTCTCGAGAGAGGGATACGTGCGATGGCTATCGAGGCCGGTACGAAGGCTCCGGACTTTGAGCTGAAGAACCAGCACGGCGAGACCGTGCGTCTCTCCGACTTCCGCGGGGAGAAGAACGTCGTCCTGCTCTTCTACCCGTTCGCCTTCACCGGTGTATGCACCGGCGAGCTGTGCGCCCTGCGGGACGAGCTGCCGAAGTTCGTCAACGACGAGGTGCAGCTGCTCGCCGTCTCCAACGACTCCCCGTTCACCCTGCGGGTGTTCGCCGAGCAGGAGGGCCTGGAGTACCCCCTGCTGTCGGACTTCTGGCCGCACGGCAACGCCTCGCGCGAGTACGGCGTCTTCGACGAGGAGAAGGGCTGCGCCGTGCGCGGCACCTTCGTCATCGACAAGGAGGGCGTGGTGCGCTGGACGGTCGTCAACGGCCTGCCCGACTCCCGTGACCTGAACGAGTACGTCAAGGCGCTCGACTCCCTCTGACCGGCATCCTCTGATGCAAACCCCCTGTAGTCGGGGGGAACCGCTCACTAGGATCGATTCGTTGATCCGATGGCACGCACGACGGGGGCGCAGGGTGTCTACGTTCCCCTCAAAACTATGGGAGGACTCGTGGGAGTCAGCCTCAGCAAGGGCGGCAATGTCTCGCTGTCCAAGGCAGCCCCCAACCTGACCGCCGTCATCGTCGGTCTGGGCTGGGACGCCCGTACCACCACCGGTACCGACTTCGACCTCGATGCCAGCGCCCTGTTGACCAACGACGAGGGCAAGGTCGGCAACGACCAGAACTTCGTCTTCTTCAACAACCTCAAGAGCCCTGACGGCTCCGTTGAGCACACCGGTGACAACATCACCGGTGAGGGCGAGGGCGACGACGAGGTGATCAAGGTGAACCTGGCCGGGGTGCCGGCCGATGTCGCCAAGATCGTGTTTCCGGTCTCGATCTACGAGGCGGAGAGCCGCCAGCAGAGCTTCGGCCAGGTCCGCAACGCCTACATCCGCGTGGTGAACCAGGCCGACAACAACGAGCTGGCGCGCTACGACCTGAGCGAGGACGCCTCGACCGAGACCGCGATGGTCTTCGGCGAGCTGTACCGCAACGGGGCGGAGTGGAAGTTCCGGGCGATCGGGCAGGGGTACGCCTCCGGGCTGCGCGGTATCGCGCAGGACTTCGGCGTCAACGTCTGACCTCGAGCCCGCACGCGTCCGGCGCCGCACACCCCCACGGAGTGCGGCGCCGGACGCGGCTCGGTTCACTGACTCAGGTCACTCAGGGGAGGAAAAGGACCATGGGCGTCACGCTCGCCAAGGGAGGCAATGTCTCCCTCTCCAAGGCCGCGCCGAACCTCACACAGGTGATGATCGGGCTGGGCTGGGACGCGCGCTCCACCACCGGAGCACCGTTCGATCTCGACGCCAGCGCGCTGCTGTGCCAATCGGGCCGGGTGCTCGGCGACGAGTACTTCGTCTTCTACAACAACCTCAAGAGCCCCGATGGCTCCGTGGAGCACACCGGTGACAATCTCACCGGTGAGGGCGAGGGCGACGACGAGTCGATCCTGGTGGACCTCTCCAAGGTGCCCGCCCAGGTCGACAAGATCATCTTTCCGGTCTCGATCCATGAGGCCGACAGCCGCGGCCAGACCTTCGGGCAGGTCAGCAACGCCTTCATCCGGGTGGTGAACCAGGCTGACCAGCAGGAACTGGCCCGTTACGACCTGAGTGAGGACGCCTCGGGAGAAACCGCGATGATCTTCGGCGAGGTCTATCGATACGGGGGGGAGTGGAAGTTCCGGGCAGTCGGACAGGGGTACGCGTCAGGACTGCGCGGCATCGCTCTAGACTTCGGGGTCAACGTTTCGTAAAGCCGCGCACTGAGCGCGGGGGACCCCGTACACACGATTGGGTAGCCAGTGCTTCTGAAAACCTTTGGCTGGTCGTTCGCCGTCACGGCGATCGGCCTCGCCGCGGCGGCGTGGGGCTGGGGCTGGGAGGCGTTCGGGGTCGTCCTGATCCTCTCCATCCTCGAGATCTCGCTGTCTTTCGACAACGCGGTCGTGAACGCAGGCGTGCTGAAGAAGATGAACGCCTTCTGGCAGAAGATCTTCCTCACCATCGGCATTCTCATCGCCGTCTTCGGTATGCGGCTGGTCTTCCCGGTGGTCATCGTCGCGATCAGCGCCAAGGTCGGCCCGATCGAGGCCGTCCAACTGGCCATCGACGAGCCGGACCAGTATCAGGACCTCGTCACCGACGCCCATCCGGCGATCGCCGCGTTCGGCGGTATGTTCCTGCTGATGATCTTCCTCGACTTCATCTTCGAGGACCGGGACATCAAGTGGCTCACCTGGCTCGAGCGCCCGCTCGCCAAGCTGGGCAAGGTCGACATGCTCTCCGTCTGCATCGCGCTGGTCGCGCTGCTGCTGGCGGCCATGACCGTCGCCACCCACGCACACCAGAGCACCGGCCACGCCGACAAGTCGGCGACGGTCCTTCTCGCGGGCGTCGCCGGCCTGATCACTTATCTCATCGTGGGAGGCCTCTCCGGCCACTTCGAGAACAAGCTCGAGGAAGAGGAGGAGCGCGAGCAGGAGGCCGAGGAGAAGGCCAAGAAGGCGGGCAAGGAGCCCTCCATGGTCGGACTCGCGGGCAAGGCCGCGTTCTTCATGTTCCTCTACCTCGAGGTCCTCGACGCGTCCTTCTCCTTCGACGGTGTCATCGGTGCCTTCGCCATCACCAACCAGATCTTCTGGATGGCGCTCGGCCTCGGCATCGGCGCGATGTACGTCCGGTCCCTCACCGTCTATCTGGTCCGCCAGGGCACCCTGGACGAGTACGTCTACCTCGAGCACGGCGCGCACTACGCGATCGGTGCGCTGGCGGTGATCCTGCTGGTCACCATCCAGTACCAGATCAGCGAGATCATCACCGGTCTCGTCGGCGTCGTGCTGATCGCCTGGTCCTTCTGGTCCTCGCTGCGCCGCAACCGCGCCCTTGAGGGCGAGGGAGGCTCCGCCGAGGAGAAGTCCGAGGTCACCTCCGGAGTGTGACCACGGAGGGTTTGAGGAACGCTTCGGAGCGGGGCGGTCACGAGACGCGGTCTCGGGACCGCCCCGCGGCATTCGGGGCCGACGAGTGGGGGTGGAGATGTCCTTCTGGAACAACCTGCTGCGAGGCGGGCATTCGGGGTTCGACAGCGGCAGCGCGTCGTCCAACACCATTGAGCTGACGAAGCGTCACCGGACGGTGTCGCTCACCAAGCAGGGGGCGGCCACCGGCAATCTCCGGGTCAATCTGTCCTGGCGGATGCGGACGTCCGACATAGGTGGCAGCACCGGGCGGACCCGTGATCTGCTGCGCCATCCGTCCAAGATGTTCAAGCCCGAGGTGGTGCAGGCCCAGGGGCCCGCGGTGGTGCAGATCGACCTGGACCTGGCCTGCCTCTATGAGCTCAAGGACGGCACCAAGGGGGTGGTCCAGCCCCTCGGTGACTTCTTCGGCGACATCAACTCCCCGCCCTATGTGAAGCTCAGCGGCGACGACCGGTTCGGCTCCGGGTCCGGTGAGACGATCTACATCAATCTCGACCACCGGGACGAGATCAAGCGACTGCTGATCTTCGTCTACATCTACGACGGCACACCGGCCTTCGACCGCACGCACGCCATCGTCACGCTCTACCCGAGCAACGGCCCCCGGGTGGAGATCGGGCTGGACGAGCGGGCCCCGCAGGCCCGCTCCTGCGCGGTGGTGCTGATCGAGAACAACAAGGGCGAGCTGACCGTCCGCCGCGAGGTGAAGTACGTCTACGGCTTCCAGGCGGAGCTCGACCGGCTCTACGGCTGGGGGCTGCACTGGGGCCGCGGCTTCAAGAAGTCGGGGGTCTGACCGCCGCGTACCGGCAGCGCTGGAGCGGCGCGTAGGGGAGCCGGAGGGCGGTCGGCGCGGCGGCCCTCAGCTCATCGGTTCCGCTGGAACTGCGGCCCCTGCGGCGGCAGCGTGACCTCCGCGGCGGCGGGCTGCGGCGGCTGGGGGTAGCCGTACGCGGGCTGCTGCGGATAGCCGTACGCGGGCTGCCGGGGGAGGGGCGGCGCACTGGGAGGGGGCAGCGGGTAGCCGTATCCCGGCTGGAGCGGTTCTGTCACCGCGGGCTGCGGCTGCTCGTCCGGCAGCGGCTGGGCCTGGGTCCGGGGCTGCTGGGGCTCCGGCTGGGGCAGGGGCCAGTCCTCGGGCTCCGGGCCGTCGGCCGCCGCCTCGCTCTCGTCCACGGAGATGCCGAACTCCGTGGTCAGCCCGAGCAGCCCCGAGTCGTACCCCTGGCCCAGGGCGCGGAACTTCCAGCCCTCGCCGCGCCGGTACAACTCCCCGCAGATCAGCGCCGACTCGTCACCGGTCTCCGGGCGTACGTCGAAGGTGGCGATCGGCTCGCCGCCGCCGGCCGGGCCGTCCTGCGCCGCGTCGTACAGCAGCACGCACAGGTCCCGTACGAGACCGAAGGCGCCCCCGTCCGCCGACGCGGCGAGCACCACCCGGTCGACCGACGGCTCCAGCGCCGACAGCTCGGCCTCGACCGCGTCCGTCAGCCCTTCCGCCAGCCGCTTCTTGGCCAGATGGCGGACCAGCCCCGAAGGGTGTCGCGGCTGGTTGTAGAAGATGAAGTCCTCGTCCGAGCGCACCCGGCCGTCGGGTCCGAGCAGCAGGGCCGACGCGTCGATGTCGGGCACCTCGGGGCCGGGGGTCCAGCGCAGTACCGCCCGTACGGTGGTGGCCTCCAGCGGGATGTTCGACCCCTTGAGCATCGCGTGCGTCATGGCGGCAATCCTGCCCTCCCGGGGGTGGCGGCGACAACGCGGGGGCCCGGCTTGCCGGAAGCGGGCGTCCGGAGGGCGCGGCGCATAGGGCCGGACGGGCGAGAGGCAATGCCCGCGACCCGAGTGGGTTACTTGTTTTTCATGCACTTGGGGAACTTTTGACCTCTGGCCGCACGTACGATTACCGGCCAGATCGAGTCACCGCACAGTCGGCACCACGGGGAGTGATATGCGACATTTCGGGCATCTTCCGCCCGGAGTCCGGGAGGGCCTGTTCTACCGTGAACCGGCCGAGTTCAGCGCGGATTCCCCGGCTCGTACGCTCGCGGTCGCTCTCGGCGCCACGCTCTACAGCCCCGCCACCCGGCCCGGGCTCGGCGACGACGTGCTCAAGCAGTCGGCCCGTGGCGTGGTGTCCATGGTGCTGTGCCTGGAGGACTCCATCGACGACGCCGAGGTCGCGGGCGCCGAGGAGAACCTGGTCCGCCACCTCACCGACCTCGACCGCGGCGGCCGGGACCTGCCCCTGCTGTTCGTACGGGTCCGGGAGCCGGAGCAGATCCCCGATCTCGTCAGCCGGCTCGGACCGGCCGTGAGGCGTCTGTCCGGATTCGTGCTGCCGAAGTTCACCGAAGAGCGCGGGGTCCCCTTCCTGGAGGCGCTGACTGCCGCGGAGGCGGCCTGCGGGCGCCGCCTCTTCGCCATGCCCGTCCTCGAGTCACCGGAGCTGCTGCACCTGGAGAGCCGCACCGAGACGCTCGACGGCATCCGGCGGACCGTGGACAAGTACCGCGACCGCGTTCTGGCCCTGCGGCTCGGAGTGACCGATTTCTGTTCGGCGTACGGGCTGCGCCGGCCACCCGACATGACGGCCTACGACGTCCAGATCGTGGCCTCGGTGATCGGCGATGTGGTCAACACCCTGGGACGGGCGGACGGCACCGGCTTCACCGTGACCGGGCCGGTGTGGGAGTACTTCCGTCTCCAGGAGCGGATGTTCAAGCCCCAGCTGCGGCGCAGCCCGTTCACCGGGCGCGCCGAGGAGCTGCGCACCGCGCTCATCGAGCACGACCTCGACGGCCTGCTGCGCGAGATCGAACTCGACCGGGTCAACGGCCTGCAGGGCAAGACCTGTATCCACCCCTCGCATGTCACGCCCGTGCATGCGTTGTCCGTGGTCAGCCATGAGGAGTTCACGGACGCGGCCGACATACTCAGCCCCGAGCGCTGCGGCGGCGGAGTGCTGCGGTCGGCGTACACGAACAAGATGAACGAGGTGAAGCCGCACCGGGCGTGGGCCGAGCGCACGCTGCTGCGGGCCGAGGTCTTCGGGGTCGCCCGGGAAGACGTCGGCTTTGTCGAACTGCTCGCGGCCGGGCTGAAGGGATCCGGCGGATGATGGATGTGAACGAGACCGGAGGGAAACGCGGCATGGTGTGGTCGGGGCAATGGGTCGCGGACCGGCTGGGCGTCCGGCTCACCGGTGACGAGGAGCTGAGCGAACTGCTGGGCCTGGCGCTGCGGAGCAACCCCAAGCGTGCCCATCTGCTCGTCTCGAATGTGCTCGGCAAACATGTGCCGCAGCGGCCCGGGACCGTATACGGGGCCGGGCTCGGGCTGGGCCGGCGGGTGCGGGACCTGCTGGGTGAGACCGCGGCCGCGAAGGCGGTCGTGGTCGGCTACGCCGAGACCGCCACCGGGCTGGGCCACGCCGTCGCCGACGGAGTCGGCGTCGCGCCCTATCTGCACTCCACCCGGCGCCCGGTGGCCGGCGTCGAGCCCGCCGCGGGCTTCGAGGAGTCCCACAGCCACGCGACCGACCACCTGCTGCTGCCCGAGAACCCGGCGCTGCTGGCGGGTGACGGGCCGCTGGTGCTCGTCGACGACGAGTTCTCGACCGGCAACACCGTCCTGAACACCATCCGCGCCCTGCACGCGCGCTTCCCGCGCGACCGCTACGTCATCGTCGCCCTCGTCGATATGCGGTCGCCCGCGGACCAGGGGCGGCTGGAGGCGTTCGCGGCCGAACTCGGCGCCCGGGTGGACCTGGTCGCCCTGGCGGCGGGCACCGTGCGGCTGCCGGAGGATGTCCTGACCCGCGGCCAGGCGCTCGTCGAGGCCCACGAGACCGCGCCGCCCGAGCCCGCGGCGGCGTACGAGGTGCTGCGCGTGGACCTCGGCTGGCCCGAGGGGCTGCCCGACGGCGGGCGGCACGGCTTCACGCCCGGCCACCGGGCCGCGCTGGAGGCGGCCCTGCCCGGCATGGCCGCCCGGGTCGCCGAAGCCGTCGGGCCCGGCGCGCGGCGGGTCCTCGTCCTCGGATCCGAGGAGCTGATGTACGCACCGCTGAGGCTGGCCGGGGCACTGGACCGGGTCCTGGACGGCGCCGAGGTGCGCTACTCGACCACCACACGGTCGCCCGTGCTGGCCGTGGACGCCCCGGGATACGCGATCCGCACCCGGCTCGTCTTCGGTGACCACGACACGCCGGCGGACGGCCCGGGCCCCCGGTACGCGTACAACGTGGCCCCCGGGAAGGACGCCGACCGCCGTTTCGACACGGTCGTCGCCGTCGTCGACTCCGTGGCGGACACGCCCCGACTCCTGGCCCCCGGCGGCCTGTTGGCCCAGCTGGCCGCACACACCGGGCGGGTCCTGCTGGCGGTGGTGCCCTCCTACGTACCCGGCGCCGTGGGCGCCCCCGGGGCGGGGGGGCTGTCCGGGGCCGAGTGTGTCCCCGGGGCCGAGTACGCCTCCGGGGCGGCGGAGGCTTCCGTCGCCGGGGATGCCTCCGGCCGGTGGTCCGGGTCGGAGGCCGGGGATGCGGGGGATGCCTCCGGCCGGTCGTCCCGCTCGGACGCCGGGGACGCCGTCGGCGTGTCGTACCGCGCCGGTCCGTCGTGCGTCTCCGGCGGGGCGGACACCTCGGGTGCGTCGTACGTCCCCAGCACGTCGTCCGCCTCGGGTACGTCGTCGGCCTCCGGTGCGTCGTCGGCCTCCGGTGTGTCGTACGTCCCCGGCCCGTCGTCAGTCTCCCGCCCCGCGTACGTCCC
>NZ_JBQQBW010000098.1:0-24395 GCF_052245415.1 Streptomyces sp. 8N706
CCTTCGCCGAGAAGGACCTTCCCGAAGAAGTGAAGGCCGCCTTGCAGAACGCCGCCGCACAGGAGGGAGCGGTGCTGCTCTTCCCCGGCCCCTGGCATGCCGAGACACTGCTTGATCTGGTCCGTGATGCGGAGAGCCGTGACGTGATGGACCCGGACGCCAGCGAGGACCTGGTGCGCTGGACCCGGCTCGGACCGGAAGCGGACACCGCCGTCGACGGCGTCCCCGAGTACGCGTTCGGGCCGCGTAAACGGGACGGCAAGGCTCCCGTGCGGGACTTCACCGGCCGCCGGCCGGGTCGCCGATCGCGGTGCCACCGTCTTTGAGCACACCCCGCATCTGGCCCTGCTCAGCACGCCCGGTGACGGACCGCCGACTGGCTGCGTGCCGGGCAGGCGCTCGAACGCGTCCTGCTGGAGGCCACACTGGCCGACCTGGCCACCTCCCTGACCTCCCACGCCCTGGAAAACCGTGACCTGCGCCTGCTGGCCCGCGACCCGAAAGCAGGCACGGGCCAGATGCAGATGGTGCTGCGCCTGGGCTACAGCCCCAGAGGTCCGGCTACTCCACGCCGCCCCGACTCCAGGTTGCGGACCTGGAGTCGGCCGACCTTCGAGAAGCCAAGCTCAGTGGTGCCGTGCTCCGTGGGGCGAGCTTCCTGTATACGGACCTCAGCGACGCGGAGCTCCAGCGCGCGGACTTGAGGGAGGCAAACCTCGCCGTGACCAACGGGAAGTCCGGCTATGGATACCTGGAGCCCACTCAAGTGGCCAAGGCGCGCATCTACCGATCGACAAGACTGCCAGCAGCCCTCCGCATTGCTGCGGGCGGGAGCCAAGATGTTGACCGCCGAAGCGGAGGTGGTCGGCAGGGAGCCGTGCCGAGATGCGACCACTGCTGGTCGGCGGTGCGATGGGAGCGTGCCGCAGACGATCGCTCGCGTGCCCATCTCGTTCGGGATGGTGACCATCCCGGTCCGGCTGCACGGAGCGCGAGAGCCCCACCCGGTCCCGCTGCACCTGGTGCACGCGTCCGACGGCGGGCGGATCCGCTACCGCAAGGTGTGCGAGCTGGAGCCGTAGAGGTCCCGAACCGACAGATCGTCCGGGGCTACAGCGCCCTCTGCGGGGGCATCCTCGCGGCCACGGCCGGGTCGGCACTGGCCCAGACGGCCACACCGCCGGAGCGCAACAACACGGTTGCGCCGTCGGACCGCAAGAATCACGGGACGATCGCACCGCTCGATCGGAACCAGACCATCATGCCGCTGAATCGCAACAACACAGTCGCGGTGGCCGAGAACCACGGCAGCTGACGCAGAGACGCCGAGCGTGCCGTCGTGTACGCCTGGTTCAACGGGTAGATGGGGCATGAGGAATTAGCGAAGCAGCGCGCAGGTGAGCAGCGGCCCACCGCATGTCGGCGGGCCGCTGCTCACCTGCACCGGGGCGGGGAGTCCTGGAAGGGCGTTTAGTGTGGGTGGATTGCCCTTTATCTCCTAGTAGGTTCCTCGCCGGGTGGGGGTCGTCTCGTCCGTTATACGCTTGGCGAGGCTGTCGATCGACGCGACGTGGACCATGGCTTTCGGAGCTGGCGGGGAGGGTCTCGTAGTCGCGGGCCAGGCGTCGGCGGAGCATGAGCCAGCCGAGACTTCGCTCGTACCGGAGTCGGGCCCTCACTCACTCGGACGGACCAGGTTTCCTTCGTCCGGATCATCGTGCGGCCGTGGCTGCGGACGTGCGGGGGCTCTGTTACCCGGGCGGAGACTGACTGTGTGGTCCCGGCACGCCACCGTCCACGCACTTCTGGATGCCGGCCACAGCCGACGGGCGATCGCCCGCCAGCTCGGCATGACCTACCGGACGGTGAAGCGATACGCCGACGCCGCCGGTCCCGAGGACCTGTTCCAGGGGCAATGGCAAAACCGTCCTAGCCAACTCGACGAGTTCAAGCCCTACCTGGACGAACGCTGGGCCGAGGGCTGTACCAACGCCTGGAAGCTATGAGAGGAGATCACCACCCGAGGCTACCGGGGCAGTTACGGAGGCGTGCGGGCCTACATCCACCTCAAGCGATCCTCGCCCCAGTCTGTCGGTCCTCGCCCACCGTCACCCCGCGCGGTTGCCGTATGGATCCTGCGGCATCCCGAGCGCCTGCCCGAAGTCGAACACCTCCAGCTCAAGGCCGTCCTCTCCCGTTGCCCTGAGCTGAACGCCCTTACCGGCCACGTTCGCACCTTTGCCCACATGCTCACACACCGCGAGGGTCACCAGCTGCCTCAGTGGCTCCGCGCCGTCCGAGAAGACGACCTGCCCAGCCTCCACGCCTTCGCCGCCGGACTCGAACGCGACCTCGACGCCGTCATCGCCGGGCTCACCTTGTCCTGGAGCTCAGGTGTGGTCGAAGGACGCGTCAACCGGATCAAGATGCTCAAACGCCAGATGTTCGGGCGGGCCGGCTTCGACCTCCTTCGAAAGCGTGCTCTGCTTGCTTCAGCGGAGGGCGATTAGGTTGCCGGTAACAAGCCTGGCTTCATCGGACGCGAGGAACACGATGGTCTTGGCAACCTCGGTTGTCTCGGCGACATGGAAATGTGTGCGACTCGATGCGACGAATTGTCGCACCTCGTCCGTTACCCATCCGGTGTCGGTCACCGGCGGATGCACCACGTTGGCGGTGATACCGAAGTCAGCCAGTTCCGCAGCGGCGGACAGGGTGTAGTTGGTCTGGGCGGCCTTGGCAGCGCCGTAGGAGACTTCACCGGGAAAGCCGAGATCCCCGCCCGACGACAATCCGACAATCCTCCCCCAGCGGGCAGCGCGGGCCTGGTGTCGCCGGGCAAACTCACTGATCAGCAAGGCCGGGGCCATAGCATCTACTGCGAACTGCCGGGACCACGTCTGCGCGGTGACGGAACGCAGCGGCCGGCCAAACCGGTCGACCGGTGCCGGAGTGAAGGAGTCCTGAACCCATCCCGAGGCATTGTTGATCAGGATGTCGACTGGACCGAGACGTTCCTCAGCCGTGTCGAAGATGGCGCCGGGAGCAGAGGGGTCACTGAGATCCGCTTCGAAGGCCTCGGCCCGCCCACCTGCCTGACGAATCCCTTCAACTACTTCGACGCCTTCAGCAGCCCGATCGATGTGATAGCGCTCCGTCGAGTCTGTCTGATCAGGATCGTGCGGCCTCAGGTAAGTACAGAGCACCGCGACACCGCGGTGGGCAAGTGCTCTGGCGGTCGCCGCCCCGATCCCCTGGTTCGCTCCTGTCACGATGGCAACATGGCTCGCCTGCAACGTCTCACGCATTCCAAAAGTACTAGCAAGTAAACATGGCAGAGCGGAACCGATTTATGTCCCATCAGGTGCCACCAGCCACCAGCGACGCGCTACGGCAGGCGGCCAGCGTCGCTTCTGCACTTTACCAACGGATATCTCACGCTCAGTAAGCGCACCACACAAGTTGGGCCAGATCCTGAGAAACGACAGCGCCCCCCAGCGCGCCCCGCCGTCGCAGAGCCTCGCCTCGGGAAGCCGCGATGAGGCCCCAAGTAGCTCGCCGTGGTGTTCTGACTCCTTGGCATCCGGCCACGGAGCCCGCGCAAGAACCCGTTTGGCGGACCACCGCGACCACTGCTACGTTTCCGGAGGCCGTGCGAGAGAACGAGGAGGTGGTACCCGTGACCGTATTCACCTGGGTGCTCTCCTCCGGGGTCACGGTCGGGCGATAGGTCGTCCGGGAGCGCCGTACATGCGCACTCCCGAAAGGCACGACCATGCAATTCACTTCTGAACAGCGCCTCGACGACGGCATCCTCGAGCGCGAATTCACCCTCGGCGAGATCCCCGGCATCCTGTGGACGCCCGCATCCGCCTCCGCATCCGCACCGGCGCCGCTGATCCTGCTCGGCCATCCCCCGCTCGGACTGCACAAGATGTACCCCCGACTGGCGGGGCGGGCCCGGCGCGCCGCGGCGGATGGCTTCACCGCGGCCACCATCGAGCTCCCCGGGAGCGGTGACCGGCCCCGTTGGGCCGCCGTCGAGCAGGCCCGCGCCGACCTTCGCCGGGCTATGGAGGCCGGCGAGCCGGTCGGCGACGAGATCATCGACGCCCTCATCCTCCCGCTCGTCGAAAATTCGGTCCCGGAATGGCAGGCCGCCCTGGATGCCCTTCTCTTGCTGCCCGAGATCGGCGGCCCGGTCGGGTACTCAGGGGGAGTGATCTCCATCGGCATCCGGTTGGCGGTGGTCGAGCCGCGCATCGTGGCCGCCGGCTTCTTCGCCGGGAGTTTCGTGCCCGCGGCCATGTTCGAGGAGGCCCGCCGGGTCACCATTCCGCTGCATGTCCTGCTGCAGTGGGACGACGATGGGAACGACCGGCAGGCGGCCCTGGACCTGTTCGACGCCTTCGGCTCCAAGGAGAAGACGCTGCACGCCAATATGGGCGGCCACACGGGCGTCCCGCAGTTCGCAGGGGAGGACGCGGCCGGGTTCTTCGCCCGGCACCTGAAGTGAGGCTGGGCCGTCAGGCCACCAGCAGACGGTATGCCGTGCTGGCCAGGATGCTGCTCGTCGAGGGCAGGTCCCGGCGCTCCTCTGCTGTTTCTGCCGCGGGCCCCTGCCAACTCGGCAGCGGCCCGCGCTGCCCGAAGCCATGAACTGTTCGAGGCGGATCAGGCGACGGCGGTCGCCGGACGCCTCGGCCAGCTGGGGGTGGCGCCTTTCCGCGCGAGGCGCCTGGTCATGAGGGTGATTGCGGCCCAGGTGATCAGTGTCTCGGATTCTCTGAACTAACTTCCGGAAGGCTGACCAGCGCCCTGCGGGCCGGTGGTAGTGACCGTGTGTCCGGTGATCCGGCTGAGATCGGGCATACCGAGGGCGACGGTGGTTCGCCGGTCGATCTGGGCGAGCTTGGCTTCAGCGCCGACGAGGGCAAGATCCTCGCCCATCTGGGCATCGCGAAGGTCTACTCGTTCCACATGACGCTGTCGTACTCGCGTGATCCGTTCTGCTGCTTCACCACCAGTCAGGACCTGCAGACGTTCTTCGACTGCCACCGGCGGGCGTTCGCACACTTCGGCGGGGTGCCGATGTCGATCGTCTATGACCGCACCAAGACCGTGGTCCGCCGCCACGTCGCTCCTGGTGAGGCGGTTCCGCTGCATCCGGAGGCGGTCGGGTTCGCCGGCCACTACAACTTCGACATCGACGTGCTGGCCGCCTACCGCCCTATGGGCAAGGGCCGCGTCGAACGGCAGGTTCTGATCGTGCGTGATCATGTCCTGGCCGGGCGGGCCTTCTCCTCCGTCGAGGAGATGGACGCCGCGTTCATGGCCTGGGTGCCGCAGCGACGGGCCCGCACCCACGGCACTCATCACGAGGTCATCGGGCACCGGGCAGCAAGGGACCACGCGGCCCTCAAGCCGCTGCCGCCGAACCCGTACCTGGTGGCCGAGCGGCAGCTGCGACATGTCGGCAAGGACTGCATGGTCGCCTTCGACGGCAACCTCTACTCGGTGCCCGCCCGCCGTGTTCGCCCCCGCCAGCTGGTCGAGATCCGGGCCACCAGATCGCAGATCAGCCTGCATCTGACCGCCGCAGACGCCGGTGCTCAGAGTCTGCTGGCCGTCCACGACCGGGCTGTTGGCCGCGGGGCCCGTGTCGTCGACGAAAACCACTGGAGCGGTCTGCCCCAGGGCAACAACCGGCGGACCACCACCGACGCGTCCGTTCCCCCGCCGCGGCACGAGCCCGCAGCTGATGCGGATGCCGGTCCGCTGCAGGCCCTGCTGAACAGGGCCGCGGCCACCCGCATCGAGGTCGGCCGGCGCCCACTGTCGGTCTATGACGAACTCACCGGCACCCACCCCTTCACCTCCCAGAGCAAGGAATCGTCTTGAGCGAGCTGACCGGCAACCGCATCCGCACCACGGCGACCAAGCTCGGTCTGCCCCACCTCACCGAAAGCGTCGATGAGCTGGCCCGACGAGCCGAGGAAGGAAAACTCGGCTACCTGGACTTCCTCGACCTGGTGCTTTCCGAGGAACTCGCCGTCCGGGACGACCGCCGCTTCCGCCGGTCTCTGCTGTTCTCGAAGCTGCCGCACCACAAGACGCTGGACGACTACGACTTCTCGTTCCAGCCCGACCTCGACCCGCGCAAGGTCAAAGACCTGGCCACCCTCTCGTTCGTCGAGGCCAAGGCCAACGCGGCCCTGCTGGGCCCGCCCGGAGTGGGCAAGACGCACATTGCGGTCGCTCTGGCCGTCGCGGCCTGCCGGGCCGGCTTCTCGGTCTACTTCACCACGCTCGACGACATGGTCCGCCACCTCAAGGCCGCCGAGGCCGCGGGCCGGCTGACCAGCAAACTGGGCTCCTACCTGCGGCCCGGCGTTCTGGTGGTCGACGAGGTCGGCTATCAGCCCCTGGAACGCGCCGAGGCGAACCTGGTCTTCCAGGTCATCTCGAAGCGTTACGAGAAGGGCTCGATCATCCTGACCTCGAACAAGACCTTCAGTGAATGGGGCCAGGTCTTCGGCGACGAAGTCCTCGCCACCGCGATCCTCGACCGCCTCCTGCACCACTGCGACGTCGTCGCGATCAACGGCCCCAGCTACCGGCTCAAGAATCGCCTCAAGGCCATCGAACGGGACACCAACGTGGCCTGATCACTGGCCACGTTCATTCGTACGGGACTGGCCACATCGGAGAGTACGCGGACACCGGGAGCCAAACGTATTCATCGTCGACGACGTCGCCTTCATCCGCCCCGAGCACGGGCATGCCATCGCCGCCGAGCTGGAACGCCGCAAAATCCGCAAGCACTACTACCTGGAGACCCGCAGCGGCGTCCTGCTGCGCAACGAAGAGGTCTTCCAGCGCTGGGCCCGGCTGGGTCTGAAGTACATGTTCCTCGGCATGGAGGCCATCGACGCCGAGGGACTGGACCTCTACCGCAAGCGGGTCAGCCCCGACGACAACTTCCGCGCCCTGGAGGCGGCACGTCGGCTCGGACTCAACGTGGCGATCAACCTCATCGTGGACCCGGCGTGGGACGAGGAGCGCTTCCGCGTCGTCCGGGGAGTTCGCCGTCGCCGGACCCACCGGTCAGGACGGCAAACCCGTGGGATTGGTCTATATCGGCGTCTCCGACACGGGGCGCACCGTTAGCCACGAGTTCAGAAGCAGCGGCTCGACGCGCGACGAGGTGCGCCGCCAGACCGTGGAGCGGGCGCTGAGCCTGCTGGTCGACCATCTTGACCGGCTGGAGAAGAGCTGACGGAGGCCGGCGGAGAGCCGTGCGGTGCCTTGAGCGAACTGGCCGGCCACGCCATCGGCCGATCCTGCGGCGGAGCCTTCGGCGGTCGTCAAGAGCAGACGGCTGCCGCGGTGGCGAGGTCGGCAGGGGTGTCGATCGGGCTCGGCGCTGACCAGGGCCGCAGGTCGGCCACGGAACCGCGGAGGTTGGCCGAAATGGTTATTGCTGCCCTGTGACCGGCGACGATGGAGTGGTTGATGAGGCCGCGTCCTACACGAAACGAGGGGCGGAGCGATCGGATGTGACGGGGGAGCACGATGGCCTATGTGGTGGAGCTGCCGCTGGACGAGGGCGGTGACGGAGCGGGTCAGGTCGTCAAGGTCGAGGTTCAGGAGAAGCCGGGAGACGGACTGGTCAAGGTGGCTCGGCCTGGACAGGTCGTGGCCAGGGCGACCCGGTCCATGGGAGAGATGCTGTCCGGGCTCCGGCCCGTGGCCCAGCAACTGGTGAACACCTTCAGTGAGACTGCGCGGGGTCCGCAGGAGATTACCGTGGAGTTCGGCCTGTCGATGTCGGCCGAGGCCGACATTGTGATCAGCAGTAGCACGGCTCAGGCACACTTCACCGTGATCCTCAAGTGGGACCGCAGCGGGAACCAGGCGGAGGATGCGGGCCGCCGGGCTGCCGATCCGGAGGGGTGAGGGTGCCGGACAGTGCCGCACCGACAGGCCGGGGCGGCCCGGCGGCGCTCGACTCGGCCGTCCTACGCATCACGGACCACCAGGGAAACTGCTGGGGTGCCGGCTTCCTGGTCGGGGAACAGACTGCCCTGACCTGTGCCCACGTCGTGAGCGCCGCCCTGGGAACTCCCGAGGAGGAGCCTCCCGCGGCCGCGGCGCGGGTGTTCGTGGATCTGCCGCTGCTGCCCGCAGCCGAGCCCGGCCGGGCCCCGGTGCCGGCACGGATCGTGCACTTCACGACAGGCGACGACGTCGCGGTGCTCCGTCTGGAGACCGTGATTCCGCAGGAGCGCCCGGTGAGAATGGTCGACGCCCCGGACGTGTGGGGACATCCAGCTCGGATCTTTGGCTTCCCCCAGGGGCGTCAGGCCGGTGTGTGGCACGCCGGAGTACTCCGTTCCCGTCAGGCCGACGGGTGGATCCAGACCGACCTGGCGTCCGACGGCTACCGCGTCTCCGGGGGCTTCAGCGGCAGTCCTGTGTGGGACGAGGACCTGTCCGCCGTCGTAGGCATGGTGGTCGTTGCCGAGTCCGGGGAACCCGCGGCGAGCTACCTCATCCCCTCCAACGCACTGCTGCGCAACTGGGAACCGCTGCGGGCCCTGACGTTGCAGCCCTCCCCGTTCCGCGGCCTGGCTCCGTTCCGGGAGGCGGACGCAGCATCCTTCCGGGGGAGGGAGGAAGAGACCCAGGAGCTGACCGCCAGGGTCGCCGCCGAACGGCAGGTTTGTCTGGTCGGCCCGTCCGGGTCGGGTAAATCCTCGCTCGTCCTGGCCGGCGTGGTGCCGAGCCTGCGCGCCCAGGGATTCTCCGTGGGCGTACTGCGTCCCGCCTCCGGCAGCCGGCCACTGTCAGCACTGGCAGCCGCGCTGCTGCCTCTCCTGGAGCCCGACCTGTCCGCTGTCGAACGGCTGGACCGGCTTCCGGCGCTGGTACGCGTCCTCGCGCAGCAGGGCGTCGCGGACACCGTCACCGCCATACGGGAACGTCACGGAACGCGCAGCCTGCTGCTCGTCGTCGACCAGTTTGAGGAACTGCTCGTCTCTGCTCCCGACCTTGTGGACGAGCTGGCCGACGCGCTCTACACGGCGAACCTTCCGCGGGACCTGCACGTGCTCACCACCCTCCGCGCCGACTTCCTGGAGAGGGCGCTGGCCCATGCGCAGGTGGGTGCCGCTCTCCGCACCCGGCTCTACGCCCTTGCCGCTCCCAGCCCGCAACAGCTCCGCCAGATCGTCACCGCACCGGTGGCCGCCGTACCGGGAGTCGGCTACGAGGCCGGTCTCGTCGAACGCGTGCTGGCCGACGCGGGAGAGGAACCGGGCGCGCTGCCCCTGCTCGGCTTCACCCTGGACCGGCTCTGGCGGAACCAGGAGGGCGGGGTCCTCACCCACGAGTCCTACGTGGCACTGGGCGGCGTGGCGGGCGCGCTGGGGCAGCACGCCGAACGCCTGTGGAGCGCGCACGTCCCGGAGTCCGCGCTGCCCGCCGCCCGCCGCCTGTTCGCGGCGCTGGTGCGCGTGCCCCTCGGCACCAGCGCGATCACACGGCGGACGGCCCTGCGTAGTGAACTGGACACCAAGGCCTGGAGCATCGCGCAGATCCTGGCCGATGCGCGCCTGCTCGTCACCGGGCGCAGCGCCGAGGGCGTCGAGACGGTGGAGGTGGCGCACGAAGCCCTCATCAGCCAATGGCGGCGCCTGGCCGACTGGACGGAGGAAGACCGGTCCTTTCTCGTATGGCGCGAAACGCTGCGCCACGACAGGGAACGCTGGGAGCACGGTGGCAGGGCGCCCGATCTGCTGCCCTCGCAGTCAGTCCTGGAAGCGGCCGAACGCTGGCTGCCCGACCGTGGCCGGTTCCTGACCGACGCCGAGCAGGACTACCTTCGCCGCGGGCAGGCCCACCGGCAGGCACGACGGCGCAAACGGCGGGCCCTGACCACCACCATCGCCTCCCTCACCGCCCTGGCGGTCCTCCTCGGCTCACTGTTCGCCTACTACCGCTACGTCAGCAACCAGCGCGCGGCGGAGTCCACCTCACGCGTGCTGGCGCAGAGTTCGACCGACCTTCGTACCTCGGATCCAGTGGTCTCCGTCATGATGGCGCTGGCGGCCTACCGGACGTCCCCGACAGAGCAGGCCCGCGATGCCCTCCTGCGCGCCCGGCTCGCGTACCGCCCCGATCAGCGCATGCTGTCCGGATCTGACGGCTCCGTCAGCAGCGTCGCTGCGAGCGCGGACGGCGAAGTTGTCCTCGTTCACTCGGACATCGGCAAGCCCACCCTGTACGTACACGCGGCCACGGGAACGGTGAGCAGGCAACGGCTCGACCTGCCGTACCAGGCCAAACTGAGCTTCGTTTCCCCGGACGGGCGCCGGGCCGGATTCTTCACGGAACAGCGGGAACTGGTGTGGTTCGACGTGCGGCCAGAGGGCGGCCCCGGCCGGCTGGCCGGCCCAGCGCACCGTCTGCCGCCCCGGCTCAGCTCGCCGCCCAGCCTCAGCGATATCAGTGACAACGCCGCGATCTCGAGCGACGGGCGCATCGTCGCGCAGACAGGGGCGGGCTCCACCGCTGTCGCCTGGTGGGATCTTCAGAAGGGGACGTCGGGAACGGTTCCGCTGCCTCCCGGCCTGCCGAAGACGAGCAGCTTCGACGGCGTCTACATCAGCTCGGACGACCGCAGGCTGATCGCTCACGCCTACGACCAGAAGGCCGAGAAAAGCTCGCTGATCGCCATCGATCGGAGCACTCGGCATACGCAGGTCATCCTGCCGCCGACCGCGCACCTCAAGGTCTCAGCCGGAGGAAACACGGTCGCCAGCTGCGAGTCGTCGAAGAAGCACGGAGGGCGCGCACTCGTCGTACGGAGTACCGGGCGCCCGGGTGCGGTACTCCACTCCACGGACCGGGGCCTGGGCGAGGGCAACACCTGCGGGCTGGAAGCCGTTGATGACAGCGGCAGATGGGCGGTGACACAGGAATACGATGATTACGGGTCCCGTCTTTCTCTGCTGGACCTGAAGAATGATCGACGTCGGCTCTTCGGCAGGAGTTCCGGAGACGACGAAAAAACGGTGCACAAGGTGGTCTCGGTCCACGGCGCACCAGTGATCCTCGCCTCCACAGAGAAGAACGTGATGTACATTCCGGCCCTGCCGAACAGTGCTCCGGCGGATCCGCTGATGAAACCGTCCCTCTCCCCTGACGGGAAGTCCTTCGTGGGCCTGGCAGACGACGGGAAACGTATCGAACGCCGCACGTCGGATGAGCCCGGCAAAGTGCTGGCCAGTACGAAACGCCAGGCGGGCGACCTCGAAAGCAGGCACGCGGTGGTCGCGTTCAGTGCGGACGGGGAGGTGGTGGCCGACCAGGTCGGGAAGAGCACCGTCCTGCTGCGCCGGGCCTCGGACCTACGTCCGCTCCGTACGATCACCGCCATGGATCCGCCGGCTGTTGACCGCGGGTCAGAGGACTCGGGTTTCAGCTTCCTCCTCACCAGAGACAGCGTGGTGACGTTATCCGGCACGGTGGTGCAGAAATGGGACCGGAGGACCGGCCGTCGGACGGAGCAGACGGACTTGCGCCGACTGATCACCGGTGTCTCCGCCAAGAGCACCCTTACATTCACTACGTATCCGAAGGACGGTCATGTGGCCGTCGTGGTGTGGGGGGAGCCGAAAGTCCACATCGTCGACACGGTGACGGGGCGCGAGGTGAAGACGATCGAGACGGGATCGGACACGGCGTCGATCCAGTTCGGCCCGGCCGGAAAGCACTTCGCTCTGCTCCGCCGGGGAGGGAACGCCGAACTCTGGCAGAGCAGTCCGTCCCGTAAGAGGATCGGACCGATCTTCACCAGTGACCCCCACGGCAATGCATTCGCCGCCCAGTTCCTCCGCGACGGGCGTTTCCTGCTGGCTGCCGGTGCCTCGGTGCACTTCTACGACATCGACGAGGGCAGGTCGAAAGACACCTATACCTTCGGCGTCCCCGACGGCGACGGTTCCACGGGGTACTCCTACATCGATGCCTCGGGCGACGGCAAAACGCTCTTGTTCCGTGACGACGAGTTCGCGGACACCCCGCACCGCACCATCCGGCTCGACGCCGACCTGTGGAAGCGTCAGCTGTGTCGCGTGGTCGGTTACCGGGAATTCACCACTGAGGAAAGAGAGAGTCTGGGCGCCCCCATCCCGGAAGAACCCCTCTGCCACGACGGATGACGCCGTCCGTCCCCGGACGACAGAAGAAGGCGGGGAGGGGGGCTGTCCATCAAACGGCCCTGTCTCATATTCGGTGGTAGCGGAGGGTGATGCTATCCGAGGAGGATGCGGTGGCGGAGGAGAGTGAACCCTGCTCTGCCGTGCATCTGCCGCGCGATCAGCTTGGTCTTGGTGTTGACGCCCTCGGTGGGTCCGTTGCTGTATGGGAGTGTGAAGGCGGCGATCACAGCGTCGCGGTCTCGCTCCAGACCCCGGGTGAAGGCGTGCAGATGGGGCAGATCGGCTGCGCGGACCTGGGCGATCCAGAGCTCGAGCGTGGCGGCATTTCCTGGGTGAGGCTTCAGGAGCTGGGCGAAGGTTCGGATGTGGGCGGCCAGTTGGGTCAGCTGGGGGCAGGCGGCGGTGAGCCGGGCCAGGAGGTCGTGATGCTCGGCCTTGAGTTTGTCGGGCCTGGTGAGCAGCATCCGGGCGAGCCTGCGCGGGGAGATGTGGCTGCGGTCGGCGTCCGCGCGGCCTTGGTTGATGTACTTGTGCAGGAGGTTGAGACAGCCTGTGAAGCCGAGGGCCTTGATCTCTTGGAAGAGGTGCAGGACGGGGACGGCGGGGTTCTCGGCCCGGCGTTTGCGCAGGTGCTCGCGGTAGGGGTCGACGAGGCTGGCCCGGTATTTAGGGACGCGGAGCATCCTTTCGGGCTGATCGGCACGGGCGTAGCGCTTGACGGTGTTCAAGGCCAGTTGCAGACGGCGGGCGCATTCGAGCAGGCCCACGCCTTGGCCGAGCAGGTCGTGGACCTGGTGCCAGCGCTGAAGGGTGGTCTGTGCGCGGGGCCCGTCGTACAGGGGCGCGTCCAGCACGGTGGCCCGGCAGCTGCTGTGTGCCTTGACCTCACTCAGGGCGGCTTCGCACAGGTTGTGCCACAGATGCCAGCGGTCGGCGACCTGCACGGCATCGGGCAGGGCGCGGCGGATGGCCTCGGCATAGGTGGCCGAGCCGTCGCGGCACACGACCTCGACGCCCGGATGGGCACGCAGCCACGCCTCCAGGGTGTGGGCCGTGCGGTCGGGCAGCACGTCGATCCGCTCATGGGTCTCGGCGTCGATCACCACGGTGGCATAGCGGTGCCGCCGGCGCAGAGCGAAATCGTCGACGCCGATCACGCGGGGCGCCCGCCCGGTGGGCAACGGGATGCGCAACAGGGCGCGCAGGGCAGTGTGACGCGAGACGCCCACAGCGAGTTTCGCCAGCAAACGTGCCCCCGCCCGGCCTGCTAACTCTTTGACCACGGCCTTGACTTGCCTGGTCAGACGGGCGGTGCGTCGCTGGTATCGCTCCAGTACCCCGGGCACCTGCTCGCGGAAGGTGTGGCGGCAGTCGCGCGTGGGACACACCAGGCGCCGCACCCGCACACGGACCACCACCCGCCGCCCGTCCACCGACACATCGGCCACCGTCCGCAGGTGAAAGCCGTGCACCCGCCCAGACGGCGCCCCGCAACCCGGACACGGCACCGGTTCCTCCGGCGTCCGCGCCCGCACCAGAATCCGCTCGCCCTCGTCGGTCACCTCCTCGATGACCAGCGACGACAGCCCCGAAAACACCACATCCACAAGCTCGTTGACATTCCACACGTCATGTCAACGACAAGCCAGCACGCTCTGTCACCACCGAATGTGAGACAGGGCCAGAGATCCGGTGCGCCCTCGAATTACTGCTGCACTGGCGGCTCGGGACGGTTGAGCAGCATCCCCAGGATACGAAAGGCACGTTCGGTTGCTGGCTCCGGGCCAGGGCCCCACAACGCGGTGAGCACGATCGCGACCACCAACATCAGCTCCACGACGACTACCGCGCCCCCGAACTCAGGGAAGAGGACAAACACCCCTGCTGCGGGAACGATCAACGATTTGCGCAGAACCTGGGGGCCGCCCGGGGAAGCAGGAGAGATGACAGAACGGAGCTTTGCCTGAGGCTCGACGCTGGAGGATTTCTTCTTCGCCACGGGAGGCCCTTCGGGAACAGAAAGCCTTCCCGCGTGGCTCAGGCGGGCTGTCCCGGGCTACCTTCCTCACTCCCGGCCGTCCTCCGGACTGCAGGCAGCACCTGGCGGGACCATTGCCAGCGAATCAACCTCCGGACGCAGCAAATCGTAGCGCAAGTCCACCGCCCGCACCCGAACGCGGCGGATAGGCCCCGACGCAGGGCGCACCTCGCCAGCGGCGCCCCAGCGCCCTTCGAGCCGTGCAGTCACCCGCAACCCGGTCCCGGGGCCGCCGCTCGGCCGTGGTCGTCGACGTTGTTGCTCAGCTGCGCCCCAGCCGCCAGGATCTCCGCCTGGCTGACGGCCCGGTCGTCGATGTGGAACCGCTGACGCGGTGGTTGCTGCCGGTCACGCCGCTGCTTCTTGGGCTTGAACCGTCCCATCGAGGTACCCCCTCCGTGTGTGATCAGCCAAGCCTCAGCCAGGCGCGAACTGCGGCACAAGACCGCCTCACGCCATACCCCGCTGCCCGGCCGCAGCCGCCCCCCTGCCGCAACACGCAACGGATGGCCGCCGGACGGCAAGAGGCCCCCAGCAACGCCAGGGGCCTCGCCGGGGACGGTGCCGGTCAGGGCAGGAAGTTCTGCTGCCACTGGAGCGAGTCCATGCTCAGCGCGGCGTCCGCGAGGGCCTTCGCGGACGGCGTCTTGAGCGAGGCGAGGCTGGTGTCGATCCAGTTCTGGGTGAGGCTGTAGCCCTGCTCCCGGTACTCGACCGCTTGGACCAGGCATTCGAGCTTGTCGGCGTCGCGGGCCACGATCGCCTCCGGGGTTTCGCCGGCCTCGTATTCGTTGACCGCGCTCTGCACTCCGGTGCGTACGGCCGGGTGGGCGTTGGAGACCTGGTCGGCGGTCACCTCGCCGTTCGGGGCGGCCTTGATGTACTTCCGGCCGATGTGCGGGATGTCCCCGACCCGCGTCTCCTGGCTGTCGTGGAACAGGCACATCAGCGCGACCCGGGCCGGGTCGACGCCTTCCATCATGGCGAGCACCGAGCCGATCACCCCGACGCGGAAGGAGTGCTCCGCGACGGATTCGGGGGCCTTGTTGCCGGTGAACCACCAGCCGGTCCGTGCGACGCGCTTGAGCACGCCCATCTCGGAGATGAAGCTCGCGGTGCCCTGGATGGTGTCGTCGGCCATGCGGTCCTCCAGTGTCAGCGATTGTGATCGAAAACGTAGTGGACGTGGGCGAGCTCGCGCCGCGATCTCGCCGACAGCGCCGCCCCGTCCAGGAGTTGGCCGGCCTGCTCGTGTAAAGGGCCCGCGAGCGGCCCGGCGGCCTGGGAAAGCCACGGGAAGGCCGCCAGCAGCGCCCACAGCGAGTGCGCGTAGAGGTCGACGTAGCCGGGTGCCAGGTGCAGCCCGCGGGCGAGGCCCCGCAGCAGGGTCACCGGATCCCAGCCCGACAGGTCCCGGTCCCGCATGAAGGCATCGTCCGGCTGCGGCAACGGCAACGCCCCCAGCCACAGCGCCCAGTAGTTGAGGTTCGCGGCCTCCGCGGTGTCGTCGTCGGCCAGGGCGCGGTCGATGAAGTCCAGCAGCGGCTGCGGATCGCCCAGCCGGGCGAGCGCCGTGGCGGTGGAGCGGGCCTCCGCCCAGTGCGGCGACCAACCCCGCCGGGCCAGCACGTCACGGCGCCGGTGAAGGGTGTGCGCGGTCCATGCCGCCGCGTCCGGCCCCCGGTCGTACGAGGCGAGGTAGAGCGCCTGGCGGTGCAGCAGCACCCCGCTCTCGCCCTGCCGGGCCGCCGCCTCGGTCGTGCCCCGCAGGTGGTCGAAGAACACAGCCCGGTCCGCCGCCGCCAGCTGCGGCGCGGCGGCGACCGGGCCGCGCCGGGGCCGGGGTAACCGCCCGGCGAGCGCCGGCGGGACGGTGCCGTTCAGCGCCCAGGCCAGCATGTGCGCGGTGTCCCGGGTGTGCACCCACCCGGCCAGCGGGTGCGGCCCAGGGGCCTGGCAGTCCAGCCCGGCCGCGATGATCCGGTCCGCGTCCATCGCTGCGTCCAGCCACGGCACCAGCGTCACGTCCGCGCCGAGCGCCGGCAGCCGCCTGCGTAACTCCAGCAGCGCCCCGGCCCGCATGTTCGCCAACGGGCGCCGCCCCGACTCCCAGCCCTGCAGCGTCTCCACGTCCACGCCCAGGGCCTCCGCCAAGGCGGCCTGCGTGCGCGGCATCGACTCGCGGACCAGGCGCAACACGAACCCGCTCACGGCACCTGCTGATGTTCGTCGCGGCCTGCCCATACCGGCCTGCTCCCCGGTCGCCCTGCGCACCGAAACCCGTACTCACAGTCAGTCCTACCGCATCCCGCCCGCCCCTACCGTCGGGATGCGGTCGATGTCCGACGAAGGAGACCGTGCCGCCCGCGACCACACGACGCCAGCGAGGCACCGATGAGCAGCACGCACCTGGTCCTCCACGACCCCGAAGGACGCCTCGAAGCGGAACTCCTCCTCGACCGGGAGCTCCACAAGTGCCTGGTCAAAAAGCCGTGCTGGGATGGACCAGCAACCCCGGCCTGCCTCCCGCGGACCGTCAGCAGATCGCCCTGCTGCTCACCGGCACCGCCCGCGCCGTCGCCGCCGCTGTCCGCCGCGCCGCGGACCTGCTGCCCGAAGCCCACGCCGCCCGCGCCCTCGCCACGTCGTCCTCGAGGAAGCCGAGCGACGCCTGTCCGTACCGCTGGAAGGCACCGCTCGCTGCGCCCAGGGCCACGCCCGGCTCGTACGCGCCCTGTACGAGCCCTGGACCGCCTCGCAGGCGTCGCGCACCCCAGGCCGTCACGACCCCTTGAGACCACCGCGCACCCGGCCGGGACCGGATCTCCCGGGTGCGCGGTGCACGGCACCACACCCGGCCCAACCCGGGCCGGGCGCGTACCACTCGAAACCGAGAGGGGCACCACCGTGAGTACCGCAACGACCGAGCTGCGCCGGTTCCTGACCATCACCGGCCAGCGCCTCAACAACGGCCAGTCCGCACCCGAGATGTTCTCCCCGGCCGTGGACGCGGCCTGGCACGAACTGCTCGGCACCCCCCACTACACGGCCCTCTGCCAGGAGACTGCCGGCCAGCCGATCGGCCACGCCGCCAACAACGGCCACGGCCCGATCTCCTGGGTCACCGCCTACGAAAAGGCGTACGGACCGCTGCCGGAGATCTGGTTCACCGACGCCGACGCAAACGTCGACCAGAAGGCCATCGCCCACTACCGCGCCACCGGCACCGTGGTCGCCGAGTGGGACTGCTCCCCGACCGGCGGCGACGGCGACGACGTCGCCCCCGACCGGCCGGAGACCGCCCGCCGGTGACCACCGGCCGCACCACGCCAGCGCCCCGGCCCACCGCCGGGGCGCTGCGCCTCGTTGAGGCCAGCACCACTCGGCCGACGACCGTGGACATCAGCGACTACGCGCGGCAGATGACCGCCCACTGCCCCTACCTGGCCCCGTCCCTGCGCGCGGGCCTGACGACTTGGACGGTCTACCGCGCCGTCGGCGACGCCGAAGCCGTGGAGGCGGAGCTCTTCCACGCGGGCGCCCAGGCCGCAGAGTGGCTGCGGCCTTTACTGAACCGGCCGCACGGCATCCTGCGGTGCGAGAACATCGTCCTGGTGGGCGAGGTGCCCGGCACCCGGCACCGTGACCTGCTGGCCTGGCCGCACTGGGCGCTGAAGAACCTCTACGGGCCGGTCGGGGTGATGTTCGGCAAGTTCTACGCGGGAGAAGAGGAAGTCACCGCGGCCGGCCACCGGATCCCGGCCGCCCCCGCCTCATTCCTCCCCGTGAGGGCCGCCGTCCGTCGCCGCGACCCGCAGTTCCTGCGCGCGACCCCCGACCTGGCCGCCGCGCTCGCCGCAGCCGCCGACGACGGCCGCGACGTGTTCGAGCACATCCCCACCGAGTGGAAAGAGATCCGAACATGGACCAGACACCTTCTCCCCCCAGCGAAGCCGTCGCCCTCCTCACCGGACAGATCGGCGAGCCCGCCCGCGCCCGGCTCCTGAGCGACCGGCGCGGCTCCCGGGCCTGGAAGATCCGAGGACCCCGGGGCACCGTCGCATTGAAGGCCAACAACCCCGACGGCGACGAGGCTCGCGACAAGGCCGCCGAGATGGCCCAGGAGGACGACCACCTCCTTCGCCTCACCGCCGCCGGCGCCCTCAGCCCCGACTACCGGGTGAGCGCAGGGACGTGGGAGGGCGGCCGGTGGCTGGCCGTCAACTGGATCGACGGCGTACCCCTGTGGCGGGCCCTCGCCCTCGCCCGCGGGCCCGAAGGAGACCGCGCTGCGGTCCGCCCCTGGCTCCTGGGCATCGCCCGCACCTGGGCGCAGCACCTCGCCCGAATGCACGCCGCCGACTGGGCCCACGCCGACGTACAGCCCACCAATACCCTCGTCACCACCGGCGGTCGCGCGGCGGTCATCGACTACGCCCTGGCCTGCGGTCCGGGCCACGACCGCCGAGTCCCGTACCGGGGCGCCCTCACCCACACCACCGCCCCCGAGATCGCCACCGCGATCCTCTCCACCCCCGAGGACTCCCACATCCAGGCACAGCCGGCCGCCGACACTTGGAGCCTGGGCGCCTCCCTGTTCTGGTGCTGGACCGGCCACCGCCCCGTCGTCTACGACGACGACACCGACCGGATGGAGAAGCTGCGCGCCATCGCCAAGGGCAGCACCACGGCAATCAGCGCCGTCCGGCCCTGGCCCTTCCCCGCCCTCGAACAAGCCATCACCGCCTGCCTGTCGACAGACCCCGCCGACCGGCCCACCGCCGAAGAGCTGGCCGCCTCATGGTGACCCTGCAAGACATGACGCCCGACGACGCCCCGGCCCTCCAGCGCATCTACAACGGCGCCTCGGTCCGCTACACGACCGGCAGGACACTCACGCTCGACGAGGCACAGAACAAAATCCGTACGGCCCTCGCACGGGCCGCGGAGACCCCGCGCCAGCAGTGGACATGGGCAATCACCGCCGAAAGCGACCTGATCGGCCGGATCGCCCTGCGCCGAAGGACCCGGTACATGGCCACCCTCAGCTACATCCTCCGTGAGGACACCTGGGGCAACGGCTACGCCACCGAAGCCGCCAAGCACGTCGTCCAGTTCGCCTTCACCGCCGCCGGCCTCGAACGCCTGGAGGCCATGCACCACCCCGCAAACCCGGCCTCCGGCCACGTCCTTACCAAGGCCGGGTTCACCCCAACCGGCACATCCGACCGGTACACCGACGACGGAACCACCGTGCCGTACCAGACGTACGCGCTGCAGAAGCCGTGAGGCACACACCGAAGGCTGCTCCCCGGGACACCGGAGCTGCGGCCCTCCCCCTCAAGGCCCCGTCATGCTCTCCGCCCCGGACACAGCACCGTCACCGGTACAAGCCCCGGAGGATCCGTCATGACATCCCCGGGGCCCGGCTCGGGGGTCGCAACGTCCAACGACGTTGCGGCCCCGCCGTCGTGCGCGGGTATTCGACTTTGGCGGTCTGCGCCGTTCATGACCTGCGCTGCGGCGCATCAAAGCTCGTCAGCGGTCACGTTGTGGCCACCTACCGGGACGGCCGACGACCCGTCATGCTGAACCGGGGCGAACCAACACACACCACATGAGCGAATTTCGTGACCAGCATGAATCACGCTCGGCCCTAGCTCTAGCCCTAGCGCCGCCTGTGCCGCAGTGGCAAGGCCTCGATGCTCGCTGAAAGGAGCAGAGCCGTGCTGGACAGTCACAGCGAAGACGATTTTGAGCCCGAGAGCGATGAAGAACTGTTTCGGAACCCTGTCTGCTATGAGCCGGCGGGCCGCAACCTGGACCTTGAGCGGGGCGACCTCGGGATCCCTGAAGTGCCGGGACTGCTGGCGACGCTTGTGAGCATGCGCGGACGGGTCCCCGTCGACCGGCGGGGACTCATCTGCCCGGACTGCCGGGACCTTCGAGGCAGGCGTGTTTCTATGTATCTCGTCGAGCGTGACGGCGTGTGGCTGGCATCCCACTACCGGAAGCCAGGCGAGAGGGCTATCAGCCACGAGTCCGACGAGCATCTGGCGAGGAAGGAACGGGTCGCCAAAGATTCAGAAGACTATGGCTACCGAGCCGACGTCGAGTCGGCCACGCCGGACGGCCGTGCTCGGCTCGACGTTCGCATCCAAGGCGACAACGGAATTGTCCTGGGCTACGAGCCCCAGTTAAGCTTTCAGCCCGCCCGCACCATGCGTCTCCGTGAGGGTTTTCGCCGCCGCGCAAACATCCGATCCGTCTGGGATTTCGCGGAGCCCGATCACGACGGCCTTGGCGTGGTCCCGTACGTGCGCACTCCTAACCTGCCGGCGTCTGTCATACGCGTCCAGAAGAACCCGATCGAGGTCCGAGACGGGAACTACGTGCTCGAAGAGGGGCGATGCAGCCCTACCGGAACCATTGCCCGTTGCCCAGAGAAGCCGTATGACCCGGAGAACCCCCTTTCCGACGCCTACTGCGGTCGCTGGCATCTGATCCTCATGCCTGAGCACCAGTCCAGCGCTGCCTACGACACAAGCAAATCGGCACTGACCCTCACCCGATTCATTGTGGAAGCGGCCGGGGGAGCGCGCGTGCCCTTTCGTCGAAACGGCAAGTACGGCTGGCTCCCCTCCGACCAGTGGGACCGATATCTGTCAGCGAACGGGCCGGAAGAGCAGTCTTCGAGCGAGGACCGCAGCGCAGTTCGCCGTGGCGACAGGCGAGCCTTGTGCACGGAAGACCGGCCAGCCACGGAAGTTCGCAACGAGCCCAAGAAGCGTCACGAGAGTCGCACCGTCGTCCTCGAGACCCGCGAGGTGACACCCCAATCCGTCCTGCCCGCGATCGACGCCTCCGGCCAGCCGATCCCGCCTTGCCACATCTGCGGTCAGCCGGCCAGCCTCCGAAATGCAGAAGACAAGCCCGAGCACTATTCGTGTCGTCAACGGCAAGGTGCTCCCTCCTGAGACTCCAGGACACACGCCCAGAACGGCCGCTGCACCCAGAACCGCGCCTGTCTCGTGCGGGCCCTTTACGAACGGCTGGACCGCCTCACAGAACCCCTCCCGGCCGTCACATAGCCCGAGGGCAGCGGCCCGGGATCCCAGTGCCTACACGCACTCCAGTGCGATGCCGCAGGCCGGTGACAGCGAAGGACCCCGACAGCGTCAGGATGCCGCCCAGTTGAGCCCGAGGGCGGCGAGCGCGGCGAGCTTGTCGGCGGTGAGCTTCCCCCGCCTGCTCTTGCTGTTCGACAGGAACACCCCGAGCTTGACCTCCGTCCCGTCTTCCAGCCGCTCTACATGGGCCCTGGGGACCGTCACCGAGCCGGTGCGGGCCCGGTACTGCGCCAGGGCCGCAATGCCTCGTTCGAAGGCACCAGGGCCGCCCTGACGGGCCTTCGCCGGGACCTCCTTCGGCGCGGGCAGCGGCGTGATGCCGAGCCGCTCCAGGAGTTCGCGCTGCCCGTCCATCAGGCTCTGCCACACGGCGTGCTGGCGGTTCTTGGCCAGCCATCGTCCGACGTCCATCCCGTGCACGGTGACGCCAGGCAGGACGTCGGTCTGGCCCTCTTCGTCGCGCAGCAGTTCCCGCACGGCCGCGTAGTGCCGCTGCCACTCCGCCGGCCACGACGGGTTCCAGTCCTCGTCAACGGCCTCCAGCGCCGTCTTCCACTCCGGGTGTCCGTCGAGGGCGCCGGGGCGGCGGAGGTTCGAGATCCACTGCCCGACTGGTTTGTCGAGCGCGGTTGCGGAGCGGGGCGCGCAGAGTGTCCAGTGCTGGTCGTAGTAGGCCTTCGCGGCTTCGAAGTTTTCCTGGAACCGCTCATCGGCCAGTGACCAGACCATGCCGAGCTGCTCGAGTCGCCTCGCGCGCTGGCCGGTCATCTGCCCGGCCCCGTACGCCCTTCGTTGTTCCGCGACCCATTGTCCAAGCGGTGTCGCGCCCTCTTTGTGCCCATAAGGCACTCGGGCGTGATGCTCACGCTCCGTGAATTTTTTGAGTGCCACCCAGCCGCGTGCCCAGTCCTGGCGTTCGGTGTCGATCACGTTGAAGGAGACCCAGTCTGCGACCATCACCGGATCCCTAGGGGCGGCAAAACGGAGCAGCAAGCGGGATTCTTCCTCGCCCTCTTCTGGCGCGACACCGATATGCACGGACGGCTGCGCCACGTCCTTCTGAGGCTCCTGTGGAATCGCGAGCAGTTCCACGGCCTCTTCATCGTGGGCCCGCAGGCCCTCCAAGACTTTCACCAGGGGCCGGTATGAGCCGGAGGTGAACATGTCTTCCGGCTTTTCTCCGGGCTGGAGAAATACCGGCACGATCAGAGAGGCGAGCTTGCCCTGTCCGGGCTTTTGACGGAGCGCCCGGCCGATGGCCTGGACGATATCGTGCGGCGCCCCCTTGGGGTCCAGTAGGGCAACCGAATCCACGCTTCGAATATCGACACCCTCGCCCAAAACGCGACAGTTCGAGAGCACGGCCCGCTGCGCCGTGGACCCGAACGAGCCGAGGACTTCCCGTCGGCGCTCGGGGACGTGCTCGCCGCACAGCCAGTCCGCCCAGATCCGAGCGGGGTACGTCTCGGGCTGGTCGGCGTGCAGTTTGGCCGCGACGCGCTCCAGGCCCTCCGCGTACGCCTGTGCCTCGATGGTCCGGTGGTGGAAGGTGATGCAGGTCTGCAGGTTGTGCTGCGCCATGGTGTGCAGGAGCGCGGCCTGCAAAGCCCCGAGGCGCTGCCCGCGCACCTCTTCACTGCGCCGCTCCTCGCCCATCAGCCGCTCCGGGGTGACGACCGGGTCCTGGAGCTCCAGCACGATGATCTGGTACCGGGCAAGCAACCCGCGCGACACCGCCGACGCGAGCGAGAGCTTGTACAGGACGGGACCGAAGACCTCCTCGTCATCCATGGAAGCCGCCATCTCACGCGGCAGCGGGTCACGCACCCCCTCGGCAATCTCCCGGTTCAGCCGCTCCTCCCAGATCCGCGGCGTCGCCGTCAGGTACAGCCGCCGGTACGCCGGGATGACGGTCTGGTCGTGGATGTCCGCCCACGCCTTACCCATCGAGCCCGAAGTCCGGTGGGCCTCATCAACGACCGCGAGGTCTACTGGATCAAGCTTCTGACCGTAGGCACCCTCGAAAGCCTCCGCCAGGACACCGAGGCTGGCGTACGTCGCGTAGATGGTGACTGGCCCCTGGCCGTGCCACAGCGCCAGCTGCACGGGGTTCGTAGTGGAGCGCACCTTCATGCTCCACAACTCCGGGTCGTCCTGGAGCGAGCACACCGCAACCGCCGACCCCTTGTGCCCGGCGTCGTGCCACGCCTTCACCGTCTGCGCCAGCAGATCCAGCGTCGGCACCAGCACGAGAATGCGCCCCTTGGGCACGAGACGCTTTGCCGACGCCGCCGCAATAATCGTCTTCCCCGTGCCACACGCGGCGTGCACCTGCCCGCGAAGGCCATTCCAGGAAATACCGCCCGGCGGGATATCGAAGCCGCGCACAATGGCGTTCACGGCCTCGATCTGGTGGTCACGCAGCTTCACGGCCATTTCCCGTGCTCTCCTTTTCGCGGAATGTGGCGCGTAATCAGAAGGAAGTCCCAGCGCGATGGTGCCGACACCGGGGGATGTGGTGTCTGGCCCCAGACTCTACACAGTGCCGCATCATGATGCATCATCCTCGCACCAACTTCCGCCCCCAGGGTGCAACATGACCGAATCTCACCCCGAAACAGCCGATTGTCCTGTATGCTGATGGGGCATTGGTGAACGTGTCCGGGTGGTTTCGAGCGTGGAGGCGGGATTCGGGTGGAGCGCAGCGGAGCCCGTCACTGCGGTGGGGCCGGCACTCTGACGGGCCGACAGCCCGTCACATCCGCTGCGGGGATAGTGGCTGGGATTCCCAGTCGCTACACAGGCCCGCGTGTAATGCACCTGCCCCTCGTAGCCAGCCCCAGGATTCCCGCTTGCGGGAATCCTTCAATTCCGCGCTTGCGCGGAATTGACTGCTTTTCAGGATTCCGCTTGCGGAATCCATATTCCCGCGCTTGCGCGGGAATTGACGAAGCGTTAGCGGAGTCATTCGCTATGCAGCGGCTTGCCGCTGCATTTCCC
>NZ_JBQQBW010000099.1:0-23942 GCF_052245415.1 Streptomyces sp. 8N706
ACGACCATGAGCCCGAGCCGTACGGCCCGCCGACGGCCGAGTGGGAGACCACCCAGCGCTTCCCCCCGCCTCCCCCGCCGGACGAACCCCGGGACCGGGACCCCCGCCGCCCGTCCTGACCCCGGAACCGCCGGACCGCTTTCCGGCGGAACCGCTGTGCCCGATCCCACGGCGTGTCCGCGGCCCAGGTTCGCCCCGCTCGCCGCCCTGGCGCGGCCTGCCCCGGCTGCCTCCCAGGCGGAGGCTGGGAGGGTCCAGCCGCGTTGCCCGAGCGGCCGAGTTGGCGCCCTGCGAGGCCGGTCCGGCGCCTTGCAGCCGACCGCACCGGGTCCCCCCGCTCCCGGGCAAACCCAGTCCGATGCGGCACCAGTGACTCCGCCGAGGCGTGGTGAGACAGACCCTACGGCCGGCCGGAGGCCGACTGTCTCGCCAGACCCGTGCCCTTCAACGCGTCCAGCGCGTACACACAGCGGTCCTTGCTGCACGCGTACACGACGCCGCCCGACACCAGCGGCGAACCCGTGATCTCACCGCCCGTCGCCAGCTTCCAGCGCAGCTGGCCGCCGCCCGCGTCCAGGGTGTAGAGGCAGTGGTCCGCCGAGCCGAAGTGGACCCGGCCCTCCGCGACCACCGGAGCGCCGATCACCTCTCCCTGCGCCGCGAACCGCCACTTCGGGGTGCCTGTGACCGCGTCCAGCGTGTACAGCGCGCTGCCGCTGCCGACGTGCACGGAGCCCGCGGCGACCAGCACCGGTTCCATCGACTGGCGCGCCTCCGTCGCGATACGCCACCGTTCGCGGCCGTCCGTCGCGTCCAGCGCGTACACCGTGCCGAGATAATCGGCGACATACACGCCGCCGCCGGTGACGGCCGGGCCGGGCGCGTACGCCGGAGCGCTCAGAAAGACCGCGGGCGCTTCGAAGCGCCACCGCACATCGCCGCGCGCCACATCGATGGCCAGCACGCGGGTGCCCGCGCAGACGTACACGACACCGTCCGGCGCGTGCAGCAGCCGTACCGGGACACCGCCGCAGGAGGCCGCGTCCCCGACCGGGTAGGACCAACGCTCCCTGCCCGTACGGGATTCGAGCGCGCGCAGCCGGCCGTCGGACCACACGTACACCGTGCCGTCATGGATGGCCGGGCCGGACTCGGGGGTCTCGAAGTCCGCCTGGGCGCCGGAGAGTTCCCACAGCTTGTCGCCGTTGGCCGCCTCCCAGGCCTGCACACCGCCGCCCCGCGTGCCAGTGATCACCGTCCCCCGGTCGGCCTTGAGCGAGTACACCCAGCCGTCGGTACCCAGCCGCCACAGCTCCGAGCCGTCCGTGGCGTCCAGCGCGTAGAGGGTCGGGCCGTCCGACGCGTGGATACGGCCGTCGGCGACCGTCATCGCCCACGCCACGTCACGGGTCTTGAACTGCCGCCGCCCCGTGGCCACATCGAGCGCGTGCACCTCGAAGGAGGTGACATAGAGCAGATCACCGGAGACGGCCGGGGTGCCCCATACGTCGTTGGACATCCGGAACCGCCACGGCCGCCAGCGCTCGGGGGCCTCGGGCGCGCCGGCCGGCTCGGTGGGGGCGGTTGCCGTGGGCGGCAGCGGGCTGTCTGCCGCCGGGGACGGCCCGGGGACGGCCGCGGCGGCGCCGTCCGGTCCACCGGCCGCGTGCCTGCCGGGGGGAGCGCCGGCCGGCGGTCGTACCCAGCCGGTGGCGGGCCCGCCGTCGGGCCGGGCCTGCGGGTCCCGCCCATCGACGACCCGCGGGCCCGGGCCGATGGGCACCTGCGAACCGGGCAGCAGGAGCGAAGCTCCCGGGGCCCGTGCGCCGTCGGCGACGGGCGGCCGCGGGGAGCCGGGGGCGGCACCGGAGGCAGGGAGGGGCTGGGGCTGGGCCACGGGGGCCGGCGGCGAGCCGTCCCAGCCCGTGGTCTGGCCGCCCGCCGGGCCGGGGTCCCCGCCCCCCCGGATCCGTGCCCGCGCGGGCGGCAGCGGGGCCGGGGCCGATCGGTGCGCCGGGGCCGAGGGGCGCGGCCCCCCGCCCGGCGTCCGCGGCATGCCGGGCGGGCCTGCCTCCCGCGGGGCCGCCACCGAACTGATGACGCCCGCCGGGGCCTCCGTCCTCGCCCCGCCAGGCGGCGGCCGCCCGGTCCGCGTCGGCGCCGGCCGCCTGCGCATCGGGCGCCAGGGCCGCTCCGGGTCCGGCGCCGGGGGCGTGCGAGGGCGCCGGGGGCGGCACCACGGCGGCGGCACGCCCCTTGCCACCGCTGGCGTCCCGGCCCGCGCCGGCACCGGCCCCCGCGGCGGCCGATGTCGTACGTCCGCCGCGCCGCTCCTCGATCATCGAGACCGCGCTGGCCGGCAGCCAGGCCGACGCCGTACCGCTGTCGTCCCCGCCGGAGGCGAACAGATGCGGCGCCAGCTGCGATTGGAGATCCGCCGGGCTCGGCCGGTGCTCGGCCGCCATCTGCATACAGGCCTCGATGAGCGGCCGCAGGTCCTCGGGCAGACCTTCCAGGTCGGGGCCTTCCCGCAGCAGCATGAAGACCGTCTCGACGGGATTCGCGCCGTGGAACGGCGCGTGTCCGGTCGCCGCGAACGCCAGCGTCGAGCCGAGCGAGAAGATGTCGCTGGCCCCCGTGACGCTGCGTGAGTCACGCGCCTGTTCCGGCGACATGTACGCCGGAGTGCCCACCGCCACATTCGTCATCGTGAGCCGGGTGTTGGACACTCCGCTCGCGATGCCGAAGTCGATGACCCTCGGCCCGTCCTCGACCACCAGGACGTTGGACGGCTTCAGATCGCGGTGGACGAGACCCGCCCCGTGAATGGACTGCAGCGCCTCGGCGACTCCCGCCGCCAGCCAGCGCACCGCCTGGGTGGGCAACGGTCCGCACTCATTGACTATTTCTTCGAGGGAGGGGGCCGGGACGTACGCGGTCGCGAGCCAGGGCACCGCCGCCCGCGGATCGGCGTCCACAACAGCCGCGGTGTAGAAGCCGCTCACCGCGCGGGCCGCCTCCACCTCGCGTGTGAAGCGGACCCGGAACAGCTGGTCCTCGGCGAGTTCGGTCCGCACCGTCTTGATCGCCACCCGCCGGCCGGACGCCGAGCGGGCGAGATAGACCAGCCCCATGCCGCCGGCGCCGAGTCGGCCGAGCACCTCGAACGGCCCGATCCGCCTCGGGTCGTGCTGCGTCAGCTGCTCCACCACTTGCCTGCCACCTCCCCGTGGGGCTTGAAGGATTCCAGCCCCGTGCAGCGTCTCACCGTGAACCGTCCCGGGGTACGCAGACTGATTCTTCCTGGCGAAGGCGGTCGTTGCGAACCGGGGGCCGAATCGGGGTGTCTCCCCCGACATTTGGACCCATAACGGCAGGCCAGCGGAGGTTACCGGCGGTCACTCGAACGAGGTCGGGGCACCGCACTAATGATCGGCCCTGGAGAGGTCGATCACAGCGAAGCTCGCTCCCTGGCTGTCGATCAGCACCGCGAAACGACCGTACGGGGTGTCCTGGGCGTCGAGGACGACCCGCCCGCCCAGCCGGGTCGCCGTCGCCACCGCCCGGTCGCAGTCCTGGACCGCGAAGTAGACCAGGAAGTGCGAGGGCAGTTCGGCCGGGAAGCTGCCGTCGATGACTCCGCGGCCCGCCACGGCGTTCTCCAGGTCCACGGGTTTGCCCGCGGGCGTCCACATCGCGAAGTCCGTGCCGTTCTCCGTGTCCAGATCCTGCCGTCCGTAGCCGAAGACGGCCGTATAGAAGGGGTCCACGCTCTTCTTGTCGCGCGTGTAGAGCTCGGCCCAGGCGTAGGAGCCCGGACGGCCGTGCTTCTGGAAACCGGCGTGCGTGCCGCCCTGCCACAGCCCGAAGACGGCACCGCCGGGGTCGACGGCCATCGCCATCGTGCCGAAGCCGTCGACCTCCCGGGGCTCCATGATGACCTGGCCGCCCGCCTCGCGGATCTTCGCCAGGGTGGCGGCGAGGTCCGGGGCGGCGAGGTAGAGGTTCCATACGGTGGGCAGGCGCCCGTCCGGCTTCGGCGTGAGCGCGGCGACGACCTTGCCGTCGTGGCGCGCGGACACATACGAGCCGTAGGCGGTGTCCCCCTCCTGGAAGCTCCAGCCGAAGAGCTCGCCGTAGAAGCGCTTGCCCGCCTCGACGTCCGAAAGCATCGCGTCGACCCAACAGGGAACGCCCTCGGCGAATGCGGCCATGAGGCACACCCTCCCGTGCGTAGGGATGCATGGAGTCGCGAAGCATGTCGTCATCGACACGCTATCGGCAGATCGCAGATTTCGCCCGGATATCTCACCGTACGCATGACGCTTCAGTCCCGGCGGCCGGACCGCGCACGGCTCCACGCTCGCCTCGCCTACACGTTCGCCTCCCCTACCGTCGTCCTCGGGTCGATCACGGTGAAGGTGGCACCCTGCTGGTCGGCGACGACCGCGAAGCGTCCGAACGGGCTGTCCTTGGGGCCCATCCGCAGCTTTCCGCCGAGCCTCTGGACGGTCCCCGCCGCGTCGTCGCAGCTGGCGACGACGTAGTAGACCATCGCGTGCGACGGGACGTCGGGCGGGATGTCGCCCCCCAGTTTGAAACGCCCGGCCACGGGCTGCCCCTCGACCTTCCAGACGGTGAAGTCGACGTTGTCGTCACCGGCGGGCTGTGCCTCGTACGGGAAGACGGCGGGGTAGAAGTCGTCCACACGCTCGGGCTCGCGGACGCAGATCTCGGCCCATCCGAAGGACCCCGGCTCGTACTTCTTCTCGAAGCCCTGGTGAGTGCCGGGCTGCCAGACGCCGAAGTACGCGTCCCCCGGGTCCTTGGCGATCAGCATGCTGCCGAGGTCGGCGACCTCCATCGGCCCCATGACCGTCTCCCCGCCGTTCTCGCCGATCTTCTCGGCGGTCCGCGCGATGTCGGGGGAGGCGAAATAGACACCCCAGGCCGGCGGCATGTCCTCCTGGCCCTCCATGAAGGGGGCGAGACCGGCGACCCTCTTGCCCTCGGAGAGCGCCTGCGTGTAGTAGCCGAAATCGGGCGATCCCTCTTCGAAGGTCCAGCCGAAGAGTTCGCCGTAGAAACGCTTGCCCGCCTCCAGGTCGGGGAGCGAGACGTCCGCCCAGCAGGGAGCACCCTCGGGGAATGCGGCCATGACGTGTTTCCTCCTACGAGAAGGTGTCGTGTTCGGCACGCTATCCGGTGATTTCGGCTCGCGCTCGGCAGGTTTGTCCACGAAAGTTGTCCACAGCCTGTTGATAAGAGGATTCATTCGTCGGGGCTAGCGGAACACTGGGTGCACCATGCGTCACAAGGTGCCACGGAGCCTCTCACCGGCATCGCCAGGCTCTGTCACGGCACAGGCCCCCGTCATGTGCCACCAGTGCTGAGCTGCCGCTTCACCACCGAGGGCAGCTCCCTCCCCATTTGCATGCGGCCGAATCGCGGTCCGATCACCCATCGGTAAGCTGACGGCATGACAGGACAAGTTCGCACCGTCGACGGCCGGGTTGCCGGGCGCCGCGGGCAGGCGACGCGGCAGAAGCTGCTCGACTGCCTCAGCGAGATGCTCAGCTCCTCGCCGTACCGCGATGTCAAGGTCATCGACGTCGCCCGCAAGGCGGGAACCTCCCCCGCGACCTTTTACCAGTACTTCCCGGACGTCGAGGGCGCCGTCCTGGAGATCGCCGAGGAGATGGCGAAGGAGGGCCAGAGCCTGACCGACCTGGTGGCCGGCCGCTCCTGGGCCGGGAAGGCGGGCCGGCAGACCGCAGAGGAGCTGGTCGAGGGCTTCCTCTCCTTCTGGCGGCAGAACGATGCCATCCTGCGCGTCGTCGACCTGGGGGCGGCTGAGGGCGACAAGCGGTTCTACAAGATCCGTATGAAGATCCTCAACGCCGTCACCAACTCCCTGACGGACTCCATCAAGGAACTCCAGTCCAAGGGGCGGGTCGACAAGGACGTCAACCCGGCGGCCGTCGCGGGCTCACTGGTCGTGATGCTCGCCGCGGCGGCCTCGCACCAGAAGGGCTTCCAGAGCTGGGGTGTCAAGCAGGCGGAGCTGAAGCCGAACTTGGCGCTGCTGGTGTATCTGGGCGTCACGGGCAAGAAGCCTCCGAAGTAGCGGCAGTTCCGCGCCCGCTCACGAACTCGGCACGCCGCCGGAGGCTCGGCGTCCTGCTCGGACGCTCCGGCCGCCGCTTCGGGATCCGGCCACTCCGGGGCCCCGGTCGGTTCAGGAGACAGGGCTCGTGCGGAGACGGAACGCCTTTCGGGCGCTGAGGCTCTTTCGGGCGCCGAGGCTCCCTTGCGGGGTCCATTCGGAGGCTGAGGCCCTTTCGGAGGCCGTCGTCCCGGGTCTCCGCTCCGGCTCCTGCGGGAGTGCAAGCGCGGCATGACCGGGTCCGTGACCCCGCTGCCGCTGTGGCCGTGCCGCCCGACGAGCCGTTACGGCCCGTGGTTCCGGCCTCCCGTCTCCGGTGCCGGACCACCGCCCCACCCCGCCCCCGCTCCGGCCTGTGCCGGTGACTGCCCGCCGCTGTTCCGCGTCTCCACGTCCTGTCACCGCTGCGGCGGAACGCTCGGCCTCGACCCCGAGCGATCCACCGCGGCTCCCAGCGGCCGGCCCACCCGGCTGGACCCGGCCGGATCAGTCGCCACCGCCTCCCGGCCGCCGCCCTGACGGAACAGCCCTGCCTGCTCCGCCGCGTGTGCGCGCAGCCGGTGCACCGGCCCGAAGAGCAGCTCGTCCGAGCCCGCCCGTTTGAAGGACAGCTGCGCCTCGCGCTCCCAGGCGAAGCCGGTGCCGCCGTGCGGCTGTACCGCCTCGCCCGCGACCGTACGCAGCGTCTCCAGCGCCTCGGCGAGGGCGAGGCAGCTGCCGCCGCTCCCGCCTTTCCGCCCGGTTCGGCGGGCCTCCGCGCCTGCCTGTGCGCCGGGGCGGCGGCGTTCTCAGCGCCGCCCGCTGCTCCTCCGTGCCGATCGCCGAGACCTGCCCCCGTCCCTGACGGTATGTCAGTTCAGCTGATACGGCCGGTCGGCACAAGAGGTTGCGGACCGTGACTGTTCCGCAACCCATTCGGTATGTGTTTGACCTACGCATGCCAAGCTTCGGATCTACGCTCGCGAACATGCCCGACATCACCCCTACGACGCCCACGCCTCCCACGTCTCCCACGCCCTCCACGCCCCGTTCTCCCGTGTACGTCATCGGGGGCGGACCCGGCGGTCTGGCCACCGCTGCGGCGCTGGGCGAGCGCGGCGTGCGCGCCGTCGTCCTGGAGAAGTCCGACGCCGTGGCCGCCTCATGGCGCGGGCACTACGACCGGCTGGAACTGCACACCACCCGCAGACTCTCCGCGCTGCCCGGTTACGCGATACCGCGCTCGTACGGGCGCTGGCTCAGCCGTGACAGCATGGTCCGCTACCTGGAGCAGTACGCCGAGCACCACCGGCTCGATGTCGTCACCGGGGTGGAGGTGTCGCGGATCGAACGGTCGGGCCACGGCCACGCCCCGGCCTCGGATTGGGCATCCGCCCCGGACTCCGCGGACTCCGACTGCATCCCTGACTCCACCCCTGGCTCCACCCCCGGCTCCGCATCCGGCGAGGCATCCGACGCGGGCTCCGGGACCCGTCCCGGTCCGCGCTGGGTGCTCCGGGCGACCGGCGGACGGGAACTCACCGCGGATGCGGTCGTCGTCGCCACCGGCTTCAACCACACCCCGTACGTCCCGGACTGGCCGGGCCGCGACACGTTCGACGGGGAGCTGCTGCACGCGGGCCGGTACCGTGACGCCGCCCCGTACCGGGGCCAGGACGTGCTGGTCGTCGGCACCGGCAACACGGGCGCGGACATCGCCGTGGATCTCGTCGAAGGCGGCGCCTCCCGGGTGCGCCTGGCGGTCCGCACCCCGCCGCACATCGTGCGCCGTACGACGCTGGGCTGGCCCGCGCAGGCGACGGGCATCCTCGTACGGCGGCTGCCGCGCCGCACGGTGGACCGGGCGGCAGGGGCGGCGGCCCGGCTCTCCGTCCCGGACCTCGCCCCGTACGGGCTGCCCCGGCCCCGCACCGGGCTCTGCTCCCGGGTCCTCGAAGGCGCGACCCCCGTCCAGGACGTCGGCCTGATCGACGCGGTTCGCTCCGGCAGGGTCCAACCGGTCGCCGCCGTCCGGTCCTTCGAGAACGGCGGGGTCCTCCTCGCGGACGGCTCCCGCATCACCCCCGATGTCGTGATAGCGGCCACGGGCTACCGGCGCGGGCTGGAGGACCTGGTCGGCCACCTCGACGTACTGGACGGCCGCGGCCGCCCCCGCTCCCACGGCCGCCGCCCCGCCGCACCCGGCCTCTACTTCACCGGCTACACGAACCCGATCAGCGGCATGCTCCGCGAACTGGCCATCGACGCCGGCAAGATCGCCCATGCCGTCCGGCGCGAGGAGGTGCGGCTCCTCGCCGAGCGGCGTTCCCGGCAGGGGCGGCGTTCGCGGGAGCGGCGGCGCATCGACGGGCCCGTATCCGCACGGCAGCCCTGAGGAACGTGCCACCGTCTCGATACGGCCCGTGGCCGCCGGGCGGGTGCGATGCAGGAGAACCGGGCTCCCTGACCTGAGAACCTCCGTCTGTTCCCCTCCTTCACGACTCTTTCTCCTGCAGCCCTGTTCCTGGCAAGTCTCCTCTTCAGTAACCTGACTTAGCGTCAGCTAGCAATGCGCGGTTGTCGCTGGCGTCATATCGGCCAACGAGCAGGAGCGGGCGAGAACGATGCTTGGATCGACTCACGGCACCCTCACCACTCACTCCCGCGCGGCCGGCGTCGTGGCCTGCGGTGAGCGCACCCGCACCACGGTCCACGGCACGGCGACTCCGGGTGAGGACACCGACGTCAGTGGACGCCCGCTGCACGCGCCCGTCCCCGACCTGGACCGTCTGTTCCGGCCCGCGTCCATGGCCGTTGTCGGTGCGTCGGACAGCGAAGGCCGCCCCAACACCGGTATCACTCGCAGGCTGCTCGACTGGGCGGAGCGGGCCGGCGCCCGCCTCCATCCCGTCGACCCGGGCCGTACGACCGTCTTCGACCTCCCTTGTCTCCCCTCCGTCGCGGACCTCCCGGACACGGTCGACCTCGCCGTCGTCCTCGTCGCCGACCCCCTTCCCGTGATCGAGGAACTCGCCGGAACCACGGTGAAGTTCGCGGTCGCCTTCACCTCCGGCTTCGCCGGGACCGGGGAGGAGGGCGCCGCCGCGCAGGCCCGGCTCAGCGCCGCTGTCCAGGGCTCCGGCCTCCGCCTGCTCGGCCCGAGCACCAACCTCCATGCTGTCGAGGAGTTCCGTGACGACCTCGAGGGCCCCGCCATCGCCCTCATCACCCAGTCGGGGCACCAGGGCCGCCCCGTCCTCGCCCTCCAGGAGCTGGGCATCCGGCTCTCCCACTGGGCCCCGACCGGCAACGAGGCCGATCTGGAGGCCGCCGACTTCATCTCGTACTTCGCGTCACAGCCGGAGGTCGGTGCCATCGCTGCGTATGTGGAAGGGCTGAAGGACGGCCGCGGTTTCCTGCTCGCCGCCGACCGGGCGGCCCGCAACAAGGTCCCGGTGGTGGCGGTCAAGGCCGGCCGCACCCCGACCGGCGCCCGTACGGCCGCCTCCCACACCGGCAAGCTCACGGGCGCCGACGACGTGGTCGACGCGGCGATGCGGCAGTTCGGGGTGATCCGGGTCGACGGTCCCGACGAACTCCAGGACACCGCCGCGCTCCTCGCCCGCGCCCGCCCCCCGCAGGCATACGGAGTCGCTGTCTATTCGATCTCGGGCGGCACGGGCGGGCACTTCTCGGACCTGGCCACCGCCGCGGGTCTCCGGCTGCCCACGCTGTCCGACGCCAAGCAGGCGGAGCTGCACCAGTGGATACCGGACCACCTGGATGTCACCAATCCGGTCGACAACGGCGGCCATCCGGTGGGCGACCGGCGCGGCCGGAAGATCATCGACGCGCTCCTCGCCGACCCCTCCGTCGGCGTCCTCATCTGCCCCGTCACCGGGCCCTTCCCCCCCATGAGCGACCGGCTCGCACAGGACCTGGTGGACGCGGCGGAGACCACGGACAAGCTGGTGTGCGTGGTGTGGGGTTCCCCGGTCGGCACCGAGGAGGCCTACCGCACCACCCTGCTGGGCTCCTCCCGGGTCGTCACCTTCCGCACCTTCTCCAACTGCATCACCGCCGTTCGCGCGTACCTCGACCACCATCGCTTCACCGCTCGGTACCGCTCCCCCTTCGACGACGCCCCCCGCACGATGTCCCCGTCGGCCCGCAAGGCGCAGGCTCTTCTTCACCCGGGCCGCGAGCTCAGCGAGCACGCCGCGAAGCAGCTGCTGCGGGCGTACGGGATCCGCGTGCCGCGAGAACAGTTGGTGACCAGCGCGGCCGCCGCCGTCCGCGCGGCGGGGCCGGTCGGCTATCCCGTCGTGATGAAGGCCTCCGCCGCACAGCTCTCCCACAAGACCGAACTGGGACTGGTCAGGGTCGGACTGACCTCCGCCAGCCAGGTCCGGGACGCCTACCGGGAGCTGACGGACATCGCGCGCTACGAGCGGATCCAGCTGGACGGCGTGCTGGTGTGCCAACTGGTCCAGCGGGGGGTGGAGATGGTCGTGGGGGTCACGCACGACAGCCTCTTCGGCCCGACCGTGACGGTCGGCCTCGGCGGTGTGCTCGTGGAGGTGCTGCGGGACGCCGCGGTGCGTGTGCCGCCGTTCGGCGAGGACCAGGCGCGGTCGATGCTGCGCGAACTGCGCTGCCACGCCCTGCTGGAGGGCGTGCGCGGCGCGCCGCCCGCGGACGTGGACGCCCTGGTCGAGGTCGTGCTGCGCGTCCAGCGCATGGCCCTCGAACTGGGGGACGGCATCGCGGAGCTGGACATCAACCCGCTGGTGGTGCTGCCCCGGGGCCAGGGCGCGGTGGCCCTCGACGCACTGGCCGTATGCCGATGAGCGGCGTCCCGGCGCGGGCCGCGGCAGGGATTGGTGCAGCGGGGCTGCGGCTTTCCCGCCCCCCGCGCGGGAAAGACACAGCACCGGCCACACCCGGCACGGACGGATCCGTGCCGCCACCGCGACGGCGAGCTGCCACAGCCCCGACCGTCGACGGCCCAGGAGCTTCCCCATGACTGCCTCCCCCGAGAAGTCCTTGGGCACATGGATAGTGCACGCCACTGACATTGACGGGGAAGGCAGGTTCTGGTGGTCGTGGCTCTGCCACGGACTGACAACGGCGTCTCGTGGGTCACTCCCAACCGCCCCGAGGCGATGAACGCCCTCGCCTGGGGGCGGCGCGAACGCATCATCGCGCTGCTCGAAGCGGCCTCCGCCGACCCCGAGGTACGGGCCGTGGTCACCGTCCTCTCGGACGAATCGCCCACACACTGGGCGCGGATGACACGGCCGCCGGGGACGGCGGCCGCGATCGGTGGTCAGGCAGCCGCCACGCGCGCGTGCTCCGGGCGGCGGCGGATGACCAGAGCCATCAGGGCAGCCATGGCGCACAGTGCTCCCGCCGTGTACCAGGCCGTGTCGTACGACCCCGTCAGGTCCCGCACCAGGCCGGTCAGAAACGCCACCAGGCCCGCCCCCACCTGGTGGGACGCCAGCACCCAGCCGAAGACGATCGCCCCGTCCTCGCCGAAGTGTTCGCGGCACAGGGCCACTGTGGGCGGCACAGTGGCGACCCAGTCCAGCCCGTAGAAGACGATGAAGAACAGCATCGGAGGGTGGACGCTGTCCGCCAGCAGCAGCGGCAGGAACATCAGGGAGACGCCGCGCAGGCCGTAGTAGACCGTGAGCAGCCGCCGCGCGTCGTAGCGGTCGGTGAACCAGCCCGAGGCGATCGTGCCGACGAGGTCGAAGACGCCGATGACGGCGAGCAGTCCGGCGGCGGCGGTGACCGGCATCCGGTGGTCCTGTGCGGCGGGCACGAAGTGGGTGGCGACCAGACCGTTGGTGGTGGCCCCGCAGATGGCGAAGGTGCCGGCCAGCAGCCAGAAGGCCTTCGTACGGGCGGCGGAGCGCAGGGCCCCCAGCGCTCGGGCCGCCGCGCCGCCCCCGGCGCGTATCCGATCCCCCGCACCACCCCCGGCACGTGTCCCCGCCGCCGCGCCGTCGGGCACATCGTCGGAAACGGCCCCGTAGCGGCTCGTTCCCACGTCCGACGGGTGGTCCCGCAACAGCCACACCACCAGCGGTACGACGGCCAGCGCTGCGAAGGTGATGGCGAGTGTCGCCGTACGCCAGCCGTGGCGTTCCGCGAGCCAGGCGACGAGCGGCAGGAAGACCAGCTGCCCCGCCGCGCTGCCGGCCGTGAGCACGCCCGTGACCAGGCCGCGCCGGGACACGAACCAGCGGTTCACCACGGTCGCGACAAAGGCCAGCGCCATGGAGCCGGTGCCGAGGCCGACGAGGACGCCCCAGCACAGGACGAGTTGCCAGCTCGCGTCCATCACGACGGTCAGCCCGCTGCCGGCCGCGACGAGCAACAGCGCGGAGGCGACGACCTTGCGCATCCCGAAGCGCTCCATGAGCGCGGCGGCGAAGGGGGCGGTCAGCCCGTAGAGCACGAGGTTGACCGAGACGGCCGCCGAGATCGTGGAGCGCGACCAGCCGAACTCCGTGTGCAGCGGATCGATCAGCACGCTCGGGGCCGCCCGGAAGGCCGCTGCGCCGACCAGAGCGACGAACGCCACGGCGGCGACCCACCACGCGCGGTGGATGCGCGGGCGGCGTCGGACCGGGGCGTGGTGCGGCTCTTCTCTTACGGGGCGCTGGGGTGTCTGGGTCACCGGACCAGCTTCCGCGCCCCGGAGGGCGGGATCGAGTGGCCCGAAGGTCATGCTTCGCTAGGATCGGGCCACCTCCGAAGGAGAGAGGCCGCCATGGCACAGGCAGGAGACAGGGGGCACACCACCGGCCCGCACCGGGTCGCCGTCCTCGCGATCAACGGAGTGATCCCCTTCGAACTCGGCATCCCCTACCGCATCTTCGGCAAGGCCCGTTCCTCCGGCGGAGCGAAGCTCTACGACGTCGTCTCCTGCGCGCCGGAGCCGGGTCCGGTCCGTACGGAGGCCGATTTCTCCCTCAACGTCGAGCACGGGCCGGAGGCGCTGGCCGAGGCCGACACCGTGGTGATCCCCGCCTCCTACGAGCGCGGCCCGGTGTTCCAGGAGGGCCGGCTGAGCGAACCGCTGGCCGCCGCCCTCGCGCGGACACGGCCCGGTGCGCGCATGGTGTCCATCTGCACGGGCTCGTACGTCCTGGCGGCCGCCGGGCTGCTCGACGGACGGCCGGCCACCACCCACTGGCGCAGCACCGACCACTTCCAGCGCCTCTTTCCGAAGGTCAGGGTCGACCCGGACGTCCTCTTCATCGACGACGGGGATGTGCTCACCTCTGCCGGGGTCGCGTCGGGCATCGATCTGTGTCTGCACATCGTGCGGCGCGACCACGGGGCGTCCGTGGCCAACGACGTCGCACGGCGCAGCGTGGTACCACCGCACCGGGAAGGCGGCCAGGCGCAGTACGTGCGGCGCCCGGTCCCCGAGCCGCAGCTGGCCACGACGACCTCCTCCCGCGCCTGGGCGCTGGGACGGCTGGACCGGCCCATCAGGCTGCGTGAGCTGGCCGAGCAGGAGTCGATGAGCCTGCGGACCTTCACCCGCCGGTTCCGGGAGGAGGTCGGACTCAGCCCGGGGCAGTGGCTGGTGCAGCAGCGGGTGGAGCGGGCCCGGCGTCTGCTGGAGGACACCGATCTGCCGGTGGACCGCGTGGCCCGGGACGCCGGCTTCGGCACGGCCGCCTCGCTGCGGCAGCACCTCCAGGCTGCGCTCGGTACCTCCCCCACCGCTTACCGGCGGACCTTCCGCGCCGCCTCCGCGAGATCCGCCGGGTAGCCGAGTCCCCCGTCGCTTCCCGGGACATCGTGCTCGTACGGACCGACCGATTCAGCTCAACCTGGCGGGCGACAAGCACGCTACGCGTTCCCCTCCCCCGGCCCCTCGATCCGCTGCCCGGAGTGGTTCCACGCCCGTGATGTCGCGGCAGTCGCCAACGACACCCTCAGGTTCGAGATCTTTCCATCGGAGATCGAGAGTCTCTGGCTCGCGGTCCATGCCCTCGACCTCGTCGACATGGGAATGCCGCAGGGTCAGAACGGGAAACCCACACAGCTGTTGGACGTGTGTGCCGAGGCAAATCGGTACGCCTTCCTGCTGTCGGCCATCCCTGAGCCGTTGGTCGGAGGCAGCGGCGCCCCGGTCGCGCCGATGGCGGTCCCCTGAGACGACACCCCGTCATGCGCGGGCCCGGCGCCCAACAGGACGCGGGCTGGTCGGGTGGCGGCGCGCTCATGCACACCCCGAGCACGGCACGGCGGACCGCCACCCGGTTCCGGCGCTCGGCCCTGCCTGATCGGCAGGCGCTCACGGCAGGCGCCGGACGACGACCCGCACTCGCCGAGGAACAACCACAGGGCCCTCGACGTCCCCTCGCGACGAATCGCTCCCCACAAGGGTGATCACGCGCATACGAGACGTCAACACCCGTTCTAAACTTTGCGCATTATGCCCGGTTTGGAATAGCGCATTGGGGTTCGTACGCAGCGACGTCCAGCGACGGGCAGCGGTCGATCTCGCACCAGATGCTCTTGCCGGCGCCTTCGGGTTTCCAACCCCACCGGTCGGCGAGCCCATCGACCAGCTCCAGCCCGCGCCCATGGGTGTCGTCCCCGTCGGCGTGCCGCGGCATCGGCGCCCGGGCACTGCGATCGGTGACCTCGACCCGCACTGTCTCGGCGGCCACGCCCGGCAACTCCTCACCCGACCTCGCGTCCCGTGAACCCACCTCCGGCGCACCGCCGTGCGTCGCCCCGCACTCCGGCAGCAGCATCCGGAGGACAGCCGGACAGCCGGTGTGCACAACGGCATTGGTGACCAATTCCGAGATGAGCAGAATCAGCGTCTCCGCCAGCGGCTCATCAGGCCGTATCCCCGATCTGGCGAGCCGCGAACGAGCCCATCTCCGGGCCCGGCCCACCTCCGCGGGGTCGGGACGTACCTCCAGCTGAACCTGAAGCACCTGCACCGCTCACACCATCCGAACCGGCGGACACATCGCCTCGCGCCTCCATGTGATCACAGACCGTGATCCCAACGGAGAACAGCATGGTTGACGTACAGTTACCCCAACAAGCGCTTCGGGCATATTCCGGCGCAAAGGAGTATGCGTACTGCATACTGTGCGACGCGCGTTGCAGGGAGTCGAACATCGGGGCCCAAAACGCCCCCACCGGGCGCGAGCGGGGCACATGGGCCCTCCCGGAGCCACCGCGTCGGCCACATCCGGGTTGTTGCGCCTCGGAACCACTCGCACGCAAGGGAGAGTACCGGAGCCCGGCCCCGACTCCCCTCTGTGACGGGTCACGGGGAGGAGACAACCCGATATCAACGCTCCGTGATGACTGCAGTCGAATCAATCGGGCATTCCGGTGATTCCGCTTACCCCAGCCCTCGTCACGCGCCGAACCGCCTCCCTCCAGCAGGCTGTCGCCAAGGTCTCCTCCGCTTCGGCTGCCTACCGCCACTGCCCCGACCGCCAGCAGGACCGCTCGCTCTGGTGATGCTGCTGTACGGCTTTCCGGCCCTGCTGGTCGAGCAGTTCGCCCTGCCCCGCTCTCTCGACGCGTACCGCCGCCACGGCGTGACCGTCGTGGGCGGCAGCACCGCCTTCTCGGAGATGGAGCAACTGCTCCACCGGCGCCCGGACATCGGCGACGTCGCCGTCATCGGCCTCCCGGACGCGGTGCGCGGCGAACGGGTGTGCGCGGTGGTCGAGCAGCCCGAAGGCACCGCGCCGCTCACGCCGGAGACGGTCACGTCGCACCTGCGCGCCGAAGGGCCGGCCGTCCACAAGCTCCCGGAACAGCTGGAACCGGTGGACGAACTCCCCCGGAACGAGACGCTGCGCAAGGTGGACGTACCAGCTGCGCGAGCGGTTCGCCGGGGGATGAGCGGACGTTGGGCCGTAGCGGGCGCAAGGAGGCCGACGGGCGGTGGACCGGGTTGCCTCCGGCCCGGGCGCGGTGAGCCGGTCCGCCGTCCTGCCCGTGCTCGGTATGCCGGTCAGGCGGTCCGGCCCGCGCCCGGTGAACCGGTCAGGCGCCCGGGCGTTGGATGAGCGGTCGGGCGCCGGGCGTTGGAGGAACTGTGCCGCGTCCGGCTCGTGCCCGCTGCGCCCGTCAGGCGTCCGGCTCGGGCGTGGTGAAGTGCGCGGCGAAGGCGGTGATGATCTCCGTCTCGGCGATCCGGCCGTCCCCGTCGGTGTCGAGAGCTGCGGCCACGCCGGCGCACGCTCCGGAGTCGACGCCCAGCACTCGCAGTACACGCTCGGCCTCGCCCGGGGTCACCGCACCGTCGCCGTCCGAGTCCGCGATCGCGAGCACCGCGTGCAGAAAGGGCCGGGCGATCTCGGCGAAGCGCTGGGAGTTGTCCCGCAGCCGCTTCACGGCGCCGCTGACGAATTCCTCACGGGTGATCCGCTGGTCCCCGTCGCGATCGGCCATACCGGCCATGCCCTGCCAGAACGCCTCCGCGCCGTCGTAGAGCGCCTGCCCCTTCATCGAACGGGCGGCGGTGTCGAACTCCGCGAGCACGGCCGCAGCGGCGGCGTTGAAGTCCTCACGGGAGATATGGCCGTTGCCGTCCTGGTCGAAGCTGGCGAAGCGGCGGGCAATCTTGTGCTCGTACTCTGGGCGGTCCACGTCGGCCTCACGTTCTGTCGGGTACCGGCTGCTCAGATGGTAAGTCGTCCGGTGCGACTCTGGGTTCGCATGCTCCGCTCATTTCGTGGAGGCCGTGGCCGCTTCCTCGAATGACGTTCCACGAACCGTCGTTACCGCGGCCGGGGGCCGCGTCCGGCGGGTTACGCCGAGAGCGGGCTCGCCGCTTCGTCCACCGCCGCCGTGACGTCCGGGTAGACCTCGAAGAGACGGCGGACGCCCAGGGCCGCGAGGACCCGGTTCACATGGGAGCCGTCCTCCGCTCCGCGGGCCGGGAGGATCAGCCGCAGCCGGCCCTGGCAGGAGCGCATCAGGCGGCGGGCGGCGATGAGGACGCCGACACCGCTGGAGTCGCAGAAGCGGACGCCCGAGAGGTCCAGTACGAGGCTGCGCCTCCCCTCGGCCACCGCGTCGTGGACGTGCTGCCGGACCGCGGGCGAGGTCACGAGATCCATCTCACCGGAGACGTGCAGGACAGCCCAATCGCCCTGCTCGTTCTCCATCACTTTCAATGTCACGCGCCCGAAGTCCCTTCACTCGCGCACTCTGCGATCGCTATGCGGAAGCAGTCCTTCCTCCCTCGGCTGCCCGACGGTTCCGCCGTGAAACGCCCGTCCCGGTGGGCCGCTGCGACGACCCTATGCACACCTCGGAAGGCGCGTCTCCGGGTACCCGGGCATAGTGACCGGATCTATACCAGCCGCGACCGCCGGAAGGGCACACATTGCCGCAAACAGGAGTGCACTGTCCGTTCTGCCCACTACATTCGATGTGACGGTGGCCACCGAGGACGACGGCACAGGGATGGGGGCCGTATGACGCATGACGCACCACCCCGCAGGGACCGGAAGATGCAGCAGCGGCTGGCGCGTGGCGAAGCAGCCGCGCTGGGCGAGCTGTACGACCGGTTCGCCTCGCTCGTCCACAGCCTCGCCCACCGTGTCCTGGGCGACGAGGAAGCGGCCGACCGCGTCACCCGTGAAGTCTTCGGCTACATCTGGGAGAACCCGGACGCGTACGACCCCAAGCAGGGCCCGCTCCGGTCCTGGATCGCGACGCTCACCCACCGCCAGGCCGTCCACCGGCTCCGGCAGACGGAGTCGGAGTTGATGCGTGACGGCGGGGACGGTACGCCCGACGAACTCGAGGAGAAGGTACGGGAAGCCTCCACCGCCGCCCGGGCCGACTACATCCGCAGCTCCATGCCCGCCTCGCTGCGCGCCGCGCTCGAACTCGCGTACTTCCAGCGGCGCGACTACCGTCAGACCGCCGAGGACCTGGGTGTGACGGAGGACGAGGCCCGTCGGCGGCTGCGTCTGGGGCTGCAGTTGCTGGCGACCGCTCACAGCCACATGACGCGCACGACATCGCCACCCGGCTGCGGGAGGGCGTGATGAACGGCTCGTCCGGATCCGGGCGGTACGACCCGGAGGACGATGACTGGCGAGGCGGCCGCGGCGGAGGAGCGGGGCGCGGCCCCGGCCGGTTCGGCGGTGACGGACGGCCGCGCATCCCTCCTCCCCGGTCGGCCGCCGAGGACAACGGCCCGCTGCCCGATCCGGCTCCGCCCGACCTACGGCCCCCGCACCTGCCGGGCGCGGCGCCGCCGGTGTACGACCACAAGGTGCTGAAGTCGCTGCTCGGGGCCTGGGCGCTCGCCGCGTGCTCCAGCGAGGAGACCGCGGCGGTCGAGCTCCACCTCACCGACTGTGCGCCGTGCGCGGACGAGGCCGTACGGCTGCGGGACGCCGTCGGGCTGCTGCACAAGGAGGACAACCTCGATCTGGACCCGCTGCTCCGCTCCCGCGTGCTGGAAGGCTGTCTGGGCCGCAGACCGGCCCGTATCCCGGTGCCCGAGTGGGCGGCCCCGTACGACGCGGAGTCCGCGCGGCTCGACGCGCTGCTGCGCGACATGGGCGAAGCGGAGTGGCGCGCCCCGGTGCGCCTCAAATGGTTCGAACGCGACCGTGAGCGGGAGCGCCGGGCCACCGTCGCCGGAGTGCTCGGACACCTCATGGTGGTGGACGGTCTGGTGGCCGGCGCACTCGGGATGCCGGACCCGCTGGACCCACCGGCCACGGCCGGGCCCGCACCGGCGTCTCCCACGTCCCGCACGGAGGCGTACTGGCGCACGGAAATGCCGGAGCCACCCGGCTCGATACGGGAGACCTGGCGTGACCAGGCGCACTCCCTGATCCGTACGGTGTCGTTCGCGGGACGGGGCGTCGCCGAACTCGACGTAGCGTACGGGGACTTCACCCTCCCGCTGCGTGACTCCTTCGTCGACCGCGCCTTCGAATGCTGGGTGCACGCCGGTGACATCGCGGAGGCCGTGGACTATCCGTACGATCCGCCGTCCTCCGGACACCTCAACCTCATGATCGACCTGGCGGTACGGATGCTGCCGGTCGCCCTCGCGGAGCGGCGTCGGTCCGGGCGGGCCGGGCCGCCGCGCACCCTGGTGGCCGCGGGAGCCCCGGGCCGCACGCTCCATCTGGAGGTGGAGGGCAGCGGCGGCGGCCACTGGTACATCGCCCTCGACTCCCCCGCGGCCGTGCCGTCACCGGACCGAGCGGTGGCGCATGTGGCGCTGGACGGACGCGAGTTCTGCCGGCTCGCGGCGGGACATGTGCCGCCGGAGGAAGCGGCGGCGGGCCAGGAGGGCGACCGCGAAGCCATCCGCGACGTCCTCTCGGCCGCGGCATCCCTCTCCCGGCTCTGACAACGGCTCCTCGGGCAGCACGCGACCCGCGCCGTGCCCCGTGCCCTTCCTCCCGGTCCCGGGCTCCGGGCGCTACGCGAAGACCACCGTGCGGGTGCCGTTCAGCAGCACCCGGTGCTCGCTGTGCCACTTCACCGCGCGCGCCAGCGCCTGGCACTCCACGTCCCGGCCGATCGCCACCAGCTGCTCCGGCGTGACCTCGTGACCGACGCGCTCGACCTCCTGCTCGATGATCGGGCCCTCGTCCAGGTCCGCGGTCACATAGTGCGCCGTCGCCCCGATCAGCTTCACACCGCGGGCGTGCGCCTGGTGATACGGCTTGGCGCCCTTGAAGCTCGGCAGGAAGGAGTGGTGGATGTTGATGATCCGCCCGGACAGGGCCTTGCACAGATCGTCGGAGAGCACCTGCATATAGCGGGCCAGTACGACCAGCTCGACCCCCTCGGCCCGCACCAGCTCGAGCAGCCGTGCCTCCGCCTCCGGCTTGTTCTCCTTCGTCACCGGAATGTGATGGAAGGGGAGGTCGTACGAGGCGACGAGCTCGGCGAAGTCCGTGTGGTTGGACACCACGGCCGCGATCTCGACCGGCAGGGCCCCGATGCTCGACCGGAAGAGAAGATCGTTCAGGCAGTGCCCGAACTTGCTGACCATGAGGATGATCCGCATCCTCTCCTCGGCCCGGTGGATCTGCCAGTCCATCCCGAAGGAGTCGCCGACCGCGGCGAAGCTGGCCCGCAGCTTCTCCAGCGACACGGGGGCCTCGGCCCCGAAGTGCACCCGCATGAAGAACAGCCCGGTGTCACGGTCCCCGAACTGGTGGCTGTCCTCGATGTTGCAGCCGGTCATGAAGAGGTAGCTGGACACCGCGTGCACGATGCCCCGCTTGTCGGGGCAGGAGAGGGTGAGGACGTACTGCTCAGTGGCCTGCGGGGGCGCGGCGGACTGCGACTCGTTCATAGCCCAATAGCGTCGCACACCCGCACGGCTCAGGCCGTCCGGGTCATGATCGCCAGCACGTCGAGCGAGCGCGGCGGTGCGTCCGGGTCCTCGCCGTCGTTCGCCGCGAGCCGTATGTGCGCCTCGCGAGCGGCCCGTACGGCCTCCGGCCACCCGTGGTGTTCCAGATAGGCCGAGACCGGCGCATCGGCGCCGACCTGGTGCATGATCCGCAGCACCCGCAGCACGGCGACGTCCACCAGGGCCGCCTCCTGCGAGTCCCGGAAGATCGTCCCGACGTACTTCTCGGCGGACCAGTTGTCGAGCCAGGTGTCCTCGACGAGCCGGTAGACGGCGTCGGTGACGTCGCCATAACCTTCCCTCCCCGCCAGCCAGCACTCGTGCTGGAAGACGGGGTCGGAGAGCATGTGCAGCGCCGAGCGCACATTGCTGCGCCAGCGCCACCACGGCATGTCATTGAGCGGCATGCCGCCCATGGTGGGGGAGCGACGGCCGCGACGGGAAGACCTCTCCGAACCTTGCACAGCCGTCGAGCATACGTTCTTCACGGACCATGCCCTTCCAGCCCCTGTTATTCACCTCGATGTCACTTTCCGTTGACCAGGCATCACTCGGGTGTTATGGGGCGGCCGGAAGGGTTCCCGAGTATGACCGGACGGCGACGCCCTTCCTCCCCCCGCCCCTACAAAGCCGCCGCGTTCGCCGCGGCGACCACGGCGGTCTGTGCGTCGCTGCTGAGTCTCTGTGGAGCGATACCAGGCGTCTCGGGAAGCTCCAAGGACCCCGTGGTGGTCATGACCTGGGCTCCCGAGGGCAGCGCAGCGACCAATATGCCCGGGATGCCCGCGATGGCCAAGGCGTACGCCCGCTGGGTCAACCGGCACGGCGGTCTCGCCGGCCATGAACTCAAGGTCCTGACCTGCAACGACCACAACGACACCGTGAACGCCGGCCGCTGCGCCCGCCGCGCCGTCGCCCATGACGTCGTCGCGGTCGTCGGCTCGTACAGCCAGTACGGACAGTCCTTCATGCCCCAGCTGGAAGCGGAGGGAATCCCGTACATCGGCGGATACGGGGTGACGGACGAGGAGTTCACCAGCCCGCTCTCGTACCCCGTCAACGGCGGACAGGCCACGCTCCTCGCGGGCAACGGCCAACAGCTGGCCCGCACCTGCGAGCGGGTCTCCCTGGTCCGGCCGGACACCATCGCCGGCGACCAGATGCCCTCGCTCCTCAACGCGGGCCTGGTACAAGCCAAGCGGCGCACGGCCCATGACGTACGGGCCCCCGAGGACGCGACCGACTACACCCGGCAGGCCCAACTCGCCCTGGACGGCGCGGGCGCCGACCCGGCGCGCTTCGGGGCGGCACGGTACGGCGCGAAGGCCGAGGGCGCCTGCGTCACGGCCGCGCTCGGCGACCGCACGGACACCTTCTTCGACTCCTTCCGCCGCATCCAGGCGGACAATCCCCGGGTGCGGATCGCCTCGGTGCTCGGCAGCGTGCAGCAGTCGCTGGTGACCCGTACGGGCAGCAAGCTCGAAGGCACCTCGGTGACGGGCTGGTACCCGGTGGCGAGCGATCACCGCTGGGACCCGATGCGCAAGGTCATCAGTGACCACGCCTTCGGCGACAACCGCATCGACCCGGCGGACCCGGGCGTCCAGACGACCTGGATCGCCTACACGGTTCTGCGCAAGACCGTCGAATCGCTGGGCGCGGCGGACATCACATCGCAGGCCGTACGACGCGCCCTGGACGGTCGGGTGGGCCGGGACGGCATCGACACGGGCGGCCTGACGCCGAAGCTCAGCTGGCGCTACGAGGACATGCTGGCCGTCAAGGGCTATCCGCGCATCACCAACGCCATGGTGACGTACCAGGAGGTACGGGACGGAAGGCTCGTCTCCGTCCGTGACGGCTTTGTGAACGTCGCCAGAACGCTGGAGCAGCGGCCCGAGGACGGCTGACGCGGCGCCTGCGTCAGAGCTGGGTGAACTGGCGCTGGGTGAGCCCGTACTTCCGCGCGATCGCGTTCCAGAGCCCCGCGGCTTCCTTCTTGGCCTGGGTGGCCTCACCGCTCGCACGGTTGCCCGCGGCCGTGTGGCCGGTCGCCCGGGCCTTGCCCTTGCGGCAGCCCTTGTTGCCGCTCATCTGGTCGGCCCACGCCGCATAGTGGTTGTCCGCCGATGCGGAGGCCTTCCACGCCTCGGTCAGCGAGGTGGTGAGCGCCCGGTGGTCCGACAGCTTGTCCACGGTGATCTTCTGCAGCCGGGTCACCAGGCCGTTGCGCTGGCTTGCCGCACTCCGCAGGTCCTGGGCGGCCTGGCCGAGATTCGTGCAGGTTCTGGTGTTCTCCACGGCCTTGATCACCGTCGAACGGCTGTTGTTGCTGTCCTCGAGCAGTCCGTCGAGGGACTTCGCCTGCTGCTCCGCCGGGTCGACGACGGGCGAGGACTTGGTCTCGGGGCCGTCGTCGCCCGTGCCGGCGGCCGTGCTCTGGGAGGCCTTCCCGGCGGTCTTCTCCCCGTCGTCGCCCCCGCTCAGCGCGGCCCCGGCCGCGAGGCCCGCGACGGTGCAGCCGGCGATGACGACGGCGATGAGCGCCACGGGGGAGAGACCTCGACGGCGCTCCGCCTCCCGGCGGGAGGCGCGGCCCTGCGGTTCGTACGGCTGCTGCGGCGCCTCGTACTGCGGCATCTGCTGAGTGGAGTCGGCGGGCCCGGGGCTCGCGTCCGAGCGGAACAGCCCGTCGAACTCGGCGGGCGGCTGCCGGTCGCCGGGCATCCCCGGGCGGATCCCGAAGGGCGCGCGGGAGGGCGGCTCGGGCGCCTGGACAGGGGGCTGCGGAGGAAGGGGCGCCTGCGCGGCGACGGGGGGAATGAGCTGCGTCGCCTCCGCGTCCGGCTCCGCGCTCTGCTTCGGGAGAGGCCGACGGCCGAGGAACTGCGTGGCCTGGTCCTGCACTTCGGGAGGCAGCGGACTGTCGCCGGCCATCGGCTGTATGAGCTGTGTCGCCTCGGCGTCGCCGGGCACCTCCGCCGGAAGCGGAAGCGGCTGCGCCGCGGGCGGTTCCGCTGCCTGCGCCGCAGGCAGCTCCACGGACTGCCCGGCGGGCTGCGCCGGCAGTTCCGGCTCCGGTCCCCAGGGCTCGCCCCACGGCTGCCCGGCTGCGGGTGCGGACTGCTGCTCGGGCACCCACGGCTCACCGTGTGCGGGCAGCACGACGCCCTCGTACGCGGGCGGGACCGCAGGAAGCTGCGGCTCATTTCCCTGTCCGCTGTGCGACACCGGGACTCCTATGGGTGGGCGAAACTTACGGAAGCGTCGGTCACGCTACCGGGTCGCTACGGCGCTGTGCCATGTCCCTGCTCACCCACGCCCCCACGTGCTCCGACACCCCCACTCCCCCTCGCCCCACGCCCCCCTCGCCCGTCA